>JBBAAF010000055.1:0-23814 GCA_041658425.1 Bacteroidales bacterium
AGTTCTTCTTTGGTTTTACCCTGATCATTCATAATTGTATTATATAAATTGATTTGTTGCGTGGGGTTACTGAATTGGGTTTTGTCTTTTAAGCATTAGCAAAAAAAAATCAGCGTGGCCAGATTGCTTACGCTGTTATTGAGGTCCGTCCAAGAACCCTTACCACAAGTAAAGCAACGACCACGCTTTGACGTGACGTTTTGCTTAATATCCTGTGGTAATAAAGAAATTTGGACGATTTCAATAACAGAATTCGGCTAAACGATATAATTTATTGTTTCTTGGTTATTACATTTTTTTAAACTTTCTATTTTTGGCTCACTTATATTTTTAGATTTCAAAAACATTAATTTTTGCTTAAACAAAAAAACACGGTCGGCAAAAAAAACTATATATTATGTCTTTCCCGTCAGTCAATGTTTCTATTTCGTATTTCGTTGTCAATTCTATTTTCGTTGCAAGTTTGTAGGCTGTTGCTTTTTTTCGCATTATTGGTAACACCTCAAAAATCGCAACCATTTACGTTTTTTTGCGCTTTGGACGGAACTCACACAAGATGGAAAAACCACGCAATTCTCTGCCTTGATAGGTATTGACTGAGTCCAATTTGATTAACCAGAGGACTTACGATAGTTCGTATTTCAGAAATCATGTTCATGCCCACTAAGATAAATGTTTTACACATGCGGTATTAAAATATTTTTTTACCAAAGCAAAAGCCCCCATTTTATCGGGGGCTTCCGCAAAAATACAAACCTATGAAAAAAGAAAACTACGCTTTTCGTTTTACGGGTTTCCTTGCCGGAGTAGGGGATTCCACCTTTTTAGAGGGGAGTTTGGCTAGAGGGGGTATAGGATAAAGAGCTTCCATTCCCATGGGTGTGATCTTAAGGTAAGGGAAGTCATCCTCAAACAGAGCCTGCAATTTATCCACCGGCAGATTAGGATCCGAGAAATCTAAAGTTCCAAACCGGGGCGTTACAATGCGCCCCGGTTGAACTTTTATCAGGGTGAAATAATCTTTCCAGGTCATACGGAGCCTATCGCTTCCGTCAGTGGGATATTTCCGGAATAAACGTACAGGTTGGCCGACCGGTAGGCGAATATCATACCTAACCCGCGCCTGCCATCGGTGGTGGAACCGGTGCCGGATCCATCACTGGCCGAGAATTTAGCCGACCGGATGGCGCATCCCATCAGGTAATTCTGACCGGCACTATCCTGAGCAATCATGACCAGATCTTCGTTCTTGGTGGCATTCATGAAGCCCAGAAGCTTTTTGTGAAGGCCTGGTGCGAATACATGCAACAAGAGTTCGTAACCCTTGCCGGCTTCTTCACCGATCACGTTGATGTCGAGTTTGGCTGCATCCTCAGTGGTGTAGAGTTCGAACATTCGTTTGCCGGCTTTCATGATCAGGTCACCCGTTTGTGTGCCGGCCAGTTCGATGGTTGCCGGTGCCGATGGGTCGGTTGGCCAGGCAGCAACATCGTTCCAGAGTCCGAAATAAATCCGGTTGGCGAGCCCACCGAGGTTTTTGCCATCCGTGAGCAATTTTCCTATATCTGCAAAATGCATGTTTTTAAAGATTTGAGCATTCATCCCGAATCCGAGACCTTCCCACCAATCCGTCAAAATACTGACCGTACGTTTGGATTCCTGAATATCAAACTTGGTCATGTTGGCCGACTTATTTGGCCTGCATGTGGGGAAGGGAGTTGAGCCAGGTTTCCTCCTTCATCAGGCTCTGTTTACCAGGGCAAAGAATTGTGGAACTCCGTGGTCTCTGTGTCTCCGTGGTGAATAATTGAAACGGACAACTAAAATAAAGGCCTGAATTTCCCTAAAATTCAGGCCTTTTGCAAAAGAACAGACAAGGAAATAAGGAAGAGAAAGTTTAGAATAGTCCGTGTAATTGAGCGTTAATTTTATCGATTACCGTGCTGATATCTTCAGGGTTTCCCAGGAAGTCCATGGAGTCGGCATCCACGATCAGCACTTTACCGTCGTGGTAAGTTTCCACCCAGCTTTCATAACGCTCATTAAGGCGCTTCAAATAGTCCAACCGGATTGAACTCTCATATTTGCGGCCCCTTTTCTGGATCTGGTTAACCAGAGTAGGTACCGAAGCCCGGAGGTAAATGATCAGATCGGGCGGTTGTACGAGAGAAGCCATCAGATTAAACAGCGTGTAATAATTCTCAAAGTCGCGTGTACTCATCAGCCCCATGGAATGGAGGTTAGGGGCAAAAATGTATGCGTCCTCGTATATAGTGCGATCCTGGATAACAGTCTTATCATGTTTCCGGATCTCGAGAATCTGGTTAAACCGGGAGTTCAGAAAATAGATCTGAAGGTTGAACGACCAGCGCTGCATATCGGCATAAAAATCGTTCAGATAAGGATTGTCATCAACATCTTCGTAATGCGGTTCCCACAAATAATGTTTGCTAAGTATGCGCGTAAGAGTTGTTTTGCCCGATCCGATATTGCCCGCTATTGCAATGTGCATGGTTTATTTTTTCGCGTTTAGGTTAATTCGAAAGTACGACATTTTTTTAATTACTGTGCCGCACCTGATTTTTTTTTACAGGGTGATCAGGATCACCTTATCAGAGGTCCTGATTAAGAGTTTATTCTGAATTAAAAAGGCTTCCCGGATATCAGCACCGGAGCGTCCGAACACAGTCTCTTCCGGAGTCACCGGGTCTTTCCAAAGGACGATTTTATCGGGATAAACGAGCAGGATCCGGTTTCCATACACATTGAACGATGGTACTTTTAAAGGGATCTTTTTAATCAGGTTTGCAAAAAGGTCAAATACCTGAATTTCCTGTCCCGGTATAAGCAAAAGAATTTGATCCCCGGATTCTATCATCCGGTAACCCGAAGAATCGGGCCCGGAAGGTAAATTTAGCGGTACCGATTCCACCACGGTTTTCAGTTGCTGATCGATATGCCTGATGCGAAAGGTGGATCCATCGAGTACCCAAAATCCGCCCTGCCGTGATACGGCTAGGGCGAGAGGGGCGGTCAGTCCCAGATCGTCGAGCCTGATCTGTCCTGAGAGCGGTGCCAGGCGATTGTTCAGAAAACGGAGGAGGTTAAAATCTTTCTGATAAACGAGAATCCGCATCGGATCGCCGGTATCGATCATGGTGATCCGGCCGGTTTGCGGTTCCGACCAGGAATAGGCGGAATCCCCACGCGAATCATACTTGACCAGGGAGCCGGTGCTTATAATGTAATATTGTCCAAGCGGATCTGCCGATATTCTGTCGGCAGCGATATGCCAAACTTTTGCGGTATCCGCTTTCTCGGGCCAATCAGCAGGGAACTGATTATAAGGTTCTGCACCAACGATAAGAAAAATTCTTAATAGGCTGATAAAGAAGGTCATGGATTAGTGATCTGTAGAATTTCTTCAACAATATTCCGGTCATTGGATAACCTCGGCACTTTATGCTGGCCACCCAGGCGGCCTTTCATTTTAAGCCATTCATGGAAAGTGCCGGTTTTCATGGAAATAACCTCGGGGGCATGCAGTGCCAGATTTTTATAGCGCTTGGCTTCATAATCAGAATTTACCGACTTAAGGGCATTATCCAGAAGCTCGATAAAGAAATCAGGATTCTCCGGCGGACGGCTGAATTCGATCAGCCATTGGTGCCGTGCTTTCTCACCTTCGCCCATGAAAACCGGGGCAGCCGTGTAGTCCGTGATTTCGGCGTTTGTGCCCAGACAAGCCTTCCGGAGTGCGAATTCAGCATTGTCAATGATGAGTTCTTCACCAAAAGCATTGATAAAATGCTTTGTTCGGCCGGTAATTCTGAATTTGACAGGCTGCAGCGAAGAAAACCTGATGGTATCTCCAATCAGATATCGCCACAATCCGCCGGTTGTAGAAATAACCATGGCGTAATTCCGACCGGTTTCCACTTCTGCCAGGGTTAAAGCTTTTGGATGCTCGGAATCGAGATCATCTACCGGAATGAATTCGTAAAAAACTCCATAATCCAGCATCAGCAGCATGTCGGTATTTGCGGGATCATCCTGGATGCCGAAAAATCCTTCGGAAGCATTGTACGTTTCCATGTATTTTACCCGGTCGGATCCGATGATCGACTGAAACTGGTTGCGATAGGGGGTAAAACTGACTCCGCCATGGATGAATACCTCAAGGTTTGGCCAGACTTCGGAAATGCTCGCCCTACCCGTTTTTTCGAGGATTTTTCTAAGCAAAACCAACGTCCATGAAGGCACTCCGGCCAAACTGGTCACATTTTCGCGACTGGTGATTTCGGCCATTTTATTAAGCTTCTCTTCCCATTCATTCATCAGTGCGATAGAAAGATCCGGGGTCCGGATCCAATGGGCATAAGCGGGCAGGTTTTGCAGCAAAACAGCGGAAACGTCGCCGAAGTAGGCCTCTGAATTGATATCCGATACCTGGTGGCTGCCCCCGATAGTCAGGCTTTTACCGGACAACAGTTCATTATCCGGATAATTGTCAAAATAAAAAATCAGAGTATCCTTGCCGCCCTGGAAATGGCAATCTTCAATATTATCGCGTGTTACCGGAATAAACTTGCTCTTATCTCCTGTTGTACCGGAGGATTTGGCAAACCATTTTATTTCACCGGGCCAAAGGATATCCGGTTCCCCCCGCATCGACCTGTCGATGTAAGGTTTAATTGCCGGATAATCCCGTATAGGTATCTGGGAAGCAAATTGCTGATAGTTTTCGATGCACTGGAAAGCGTGGTCTTTTCCAAAAGCGGTATTTCTACCCTGTTTGATGAGTTTGGTTAATGTATCATTCTGAACTTCTACGGGATACCGCTTGAAAAAGTCAATCTGGTATTTTCGTTTGGTAACGAACCAGGAAATGATTGAATTGAGTATCGGCATTATTGTCGGGGCAAATGTGTAGATTCAAAAGTACAAAATTATAACTACTTTTGGGTTTTAAGGTACACTGAACTTGTAATGAATTGGTTGGATATTATCATCATTTTGATTCTTGCCGGAGGCCTTGTTTCCGGTTACAAGAATGGCTTTGTAGGAGAGCTGGCTTCTTTGGCCGGACTGGTTCTTGGAATATGGGGCGCCATTAAATTTTCATGGTGGACAGCGGACCTGTTGGAAGGATTTGGCCTGACATTCTCGCTAATGCCGATTATCTCCTTTATTGTTACCTTTTTGATTATCACCATAATCATGCAGATTATTGCCGGAATAATCAGTAAATTGCTTGAAGCGATATCGCTTAACTGGATCAATAAGATTGCAGGAATTATAGCGGGTATTTTCAAGGCTGCCATTTTCGTCAGCGTTATCTTGCTGGTTTTGGAAGCGTTCAGTGAACGTCACCCGATAATTCCGGAAACCACCCGCAGCAAATCGCTTTTGTATGAGCCGGTTTCCGAAATTGTACCCACTTTGCTTCCTTTCCTTAAACTCGAAGAGCTTGCAAAGGCGAGAAAGGCCGAAGATATGCCATCCAAAGAGTCGTAATTCAGGGTTTGACGGTCAAATAGTTATCTTAGCCAAAATTTTTGGAAATGAATTTCGTTGAGGAACTGCGCTGGCGTGGATTGATACATGACATCATGCCCGGTACCGAGGAGATGCTTGAAGGAGGGATGGCTTCGGCTTATATCGGTTTTGACCCTTCGTCGGATTCCCTTCATATAGGGAATCTGGTTTGCATTATAATATTGAAGCACTTTCAGTTATGTGGCCATAAGCCCTACGTATTGGTGGGCGGCGCCACCGGAATGATCGGCGACCCATCGGGTAAATCGGAAGAGCGAAACCTGCTCGACGAAAAGTCGCTCCGCTACAATCAGGAGTGCATTAAAAAGCAATTGTCGCATTTTCTTGATTTTGATGGTGATACCCCTAACCGTGCCATTATGGTTAACAATTACGACTGGATGAAGGAATTCTCATTCCTGGAATTCATTCGGGATATTGGGAAACATATCACGGTTAATTACTTGACCGCTAAGGACTCTGTAAAGAAAAGGCTCGATTCGGGCATGTCGTTTACCGAGTTCAGCTATCAGCTGGTTCAGGGATATGATTTCCTGCATTTATACCTGCACAATGGGGTGAAGCTTCAGATGGGTGGTTCCGACCAGTGGGGCAACATTACCACCGGAACAGAACTGATTCGCCGGAAAACAGGGGGCGAAGCTTTTGCTCTTACCAGTCCGCTGATTACTAAAGCCGATGGCGGAAAATTCGGGAAAACTGAATCCGGAACCGTCTGGTTGGATCAGGATAAAACTTCTCCGTACCATTTTTATCAGTTCTGGTTGAATGTAGCTGATGATGATGCGATTAATTACATCCGGATCTTTACATTTCTGAGCAAAGAGGAGATCGATGACCTGATCATCAGGCACCAGGAAGTTCCGCATGAACGGATCCTGCAGCGTAAGCTTGCGGAAGAGGTTACTCAGATGGTTCATTCGAAGGAAGCCCTGAACATGGCTATTGAAGCTTCGCAGATCCTGTTCGGAAAAGGGACTCATGAATCACTCGCCTCTCTGGATGAACGGACGCTTCTGGCAGTTTTCGATGGAGTGCCAATGTTTGATATCGACCGGAGCTTACTAACCAATGGCATTCCTCTGATTGATCTGCTGGCTGCCCACACTGCTGTTTTTCCTTCCAGGGGGGAAGCACGGAGAATGCTCCAGGGTGGCGGTCTTAGCATGAACAAGGAGAAACTCGCTGATCCGGATATGACTGTGACAGTTGCCAACCTGATCCGCAACCGGTTTATCCTGATTCAAAAAGGAAAGAAACAATATTACCTGATATGTGTAAACTAAAATCAAGGCTATGAATCCTTATCTGAACAACAAAACATTGCTTGAACTGGCCCTGAAATGGAAATACCACCTGGGAATCATTGCTTTGATCGCAGGGATTATTGCCATAGTATTGTCATCCGCTCTCTTTTTAAAGCCCAAGTTTAAGTCAACCTCAATTGTTTACCCTGTTAATATGGGTAAATACTCCGAAGAGAGCTATACCGAGCAAATGCTTGAAATCCTGAATTCCGGTGATATCCGGGAACAGATGATAGCTGCCTTCAAACTGGATGAGCATTATAAAATCTCACCGCTTTATAAATATTTCAAAACCGCTCTTTACGGAAAGTACGCTGAGGAGATTTCTTTCAGGAAGACGGAAAATGAAGCAGTAAGAATTCAGGTTCTCGATACTGATCCTTTGATGGCTTGTGCCATGGTCGATTCCCTGCGGAAGTTCTATGACAAAAAAGTACAGACCTTGCACCGGATAAAAATTGCTGAAGAATTGAAAATCAGAACACTCGAGCTCGACCGGTTGAAAACGGAAATGAATAGTATCACCAATTGCCTGAGCGAACTTGGCAGGAAATATGGCGTAATGGAGATTACCGGTCAGTCGGAAGGGATCTCTACAGCTTATTTTCAAGCTGTTGCAAATGGAAAGGACAATCAGACCCTGAAAGACTATTTCACCAATATAGCCTCAAAGAGCCCGGAAGCCCGGAGCCTGATGCTCAGAGTTGAGGGCTGCTCGACGCGGGTAATTGAAGTCCAGGAGTTACGCGATGATGCATACCGCGAGCTTAACAAAGAAATTACCTATTCTGTTGTGGTTACCCCGCCCTATCCTGCCGATAAGAAAGACTGGCCGAAACGCTCGGTCATTGTGCTGATTTCAGTGATTTTTACCCTTATGATGGCAATGGTCGTTATTGGTGTTACCGAAAATCGCAACAATACTAAATCCATTTAACCTGCTTCGCGACAAGCGGGTGCAAGCAGGGTTGGTCTATCTGATCAGCCTGGGATTTGTTTTGGCCAATTCCTACCTGATTACCAAAGATAAGTTTATACTGTCTGCCCTGCCCATTGGACTGGTTTTCATTTTGATAGCCATTTATCGATTCCATTGGTTATTCTGGATGGTACTGTTCTTTGTTCCCCTTTCCGTACCTTTGAAAGAATTTTCTACGGACCTGGATATCAACATGTTTCTCCCAACTGAGCCGATCCTCGCCGGGATGATGATTATTTTTCTTTTCAGGCTCGCTTTGGACGGTGGATATGACCGCTCTGTATTACGCCATCCTGTCACGCGGATCATTTTGCTTCAGGTCGTCTGGATCCTGATTACCTCGATCACATCCACGATGCCTATTGTTTCTGTCAAATTCCTGTTATCCCGTTTATGGTTTCTGACAGTCTTTTATTTCCTTGCGATACAGTTTTTCAAGAATCCACTGAACATCAGACGGTTTCTGTGGACTTTGATGGTGCCTCTGGCAGGGATTATTGTAGTGATTACCCTGAAGCATGCGTCGCTCGGTTTGTTTGATCAAAAGGCTTCCAATCCTGCAGTTGACCCCTTTTTTAATGACCATACCCTCTATGGAGCAGTTTTGTCTCTGTTTTTGCCTGTAGCGGCGGGTTATGTGATCCAGTCGCCTTTCAAGGTTTGGATGAAGGCGGGAGCTTTTATTGTTTTGTCTCTCCTGATAACCGGACTGGTTTTTTCCTATTCCCGGGCTGCCTGGGTCAGTGCAGCAGGGGGAATTATCGCTCTGCTGATCATCCTGTTCAAGGTTCCCGGACGAACCGTTCTGCTGGGATTTGCCATCCTCGTGGTAGGGTTTCTGGTTTTCGGGAAAACGATACTGATGAAAATGGAAGGCAACAACCAGGATTCGTCTAATAACCTCGGCAAGCATATTGAATCGATCTCAAATATTTCCACCGATGCTTCCAATCTCGAACGTTTGAACCGCTGGAGCTGTGCCATCCGGATGTTCGAGGAGAAACCGGTTTTTGGATTCGGGCCGGGGACCTATATGTTTCAATATGCCCCGTACCAGAAATCTTCTGAACGGACAATAATCAGCACCAATGCGGCGGATCGCGGCAACGCTCATTCCGAATATCTCGGGCCGCTCAGCGAGGAAGGGTTCCTGGGCGGAGCACTGATGTTACTGTTGGTGATTGCCAGCATCGTAATTGGAGTCAGGGCTTATCATAAACAAACCGATGCCGAATTAAAAATGGTTGCTCTAACCGTTCTCGTCGGACTAATTACCTATTACCTCCATGTTACCATGAATAATTTTCTGGATACCGATAAAGCTTCAGCCGGAGTCTGGGGCTTTATGGCGATCCTGGTGGCGTTGGACAGGAGGAAGGAGCTAAACTGAAGCGGGGCCGCACAATCCCTACTTTACCCGTTCCTGATACGAGTTATCGGTAGTGTTTATCCTGATTTTATCGCCGGTTACGCAAAACAACGGAACCATGATGGTTGCACCGGTTTCTATCGTAGCTTGTTTCAGTGAGGAGGTGGAAGATGAATCGCCTCTGACACCAGGTTCAGTATAAGTGATTTCCATAACAACTGAAGGAAGCAATTCAGCATATAATGCTGTTTCAGTGTCAGCATGAACAACCATTTCAACATCGCCGCCCTCTTTCAGGAGGCCAACATTATTGATCAGCTCTTCATCAATACTGATCTGTTCATAGGTCTCTTTATGCATGAAATGATATCCCATATCATCTTTGTAGAGAAACTGATAGTACCTGCGTTCCACGCGGGTTTCATTTATCTTATGGCCGGAGGTATAGGTTATTTCGATTACTTTTCCGGTAGTTATATTTTTGAGCTTGGTGCGGACAAAAGCCGGGCCTTTCCCGGGTTTAACATGCTGGAAGGAGATAATGGTGAATAACTGATCGTTGTGTTCAATACACATGCCATTACGGATGTCTGATGTCGTTGCCATAAAATCGTTTTAAAATGTGGTGCAAAATTAGTTGAAAAGATGAAAATACCTAATAGGTAGCCGTTTAACCTGATCAACCCAGCACTTTGTTTTTAGGTATACTGGCGATGAACTCCTTAAGGTAATGAGGTTCGAAGTAAGCAGTGTCCAAAAATTCGCTGCGATTGTACAAAGATTCGGCGGGCTCCGATTGAAAAGCAGCAGATAGTTCAAAGTCCGGAAAGAAACGGGCATTGGGATGATCGATAATTTCAGCTGCCTTGATGCTTCCGGTACCAAAAAAGCAAATCACCTGTTTATTCAGCAAGATGCTAAAGGATTGGGGCTCCAGAATAATTGCCTCAACCGGATTAATCTCATTCAGGCTGGTATCATAAAGAGCTGAATAAACTTCCATTCTCCTGGCATCGAGCATCGGACACAGAAGAACCGGGTTGGCATTTCCTGAGACTGTAATTTCAGTTGAGTGGCTTAAGGAAAATCCGTTTGCCAGTGCTTTTAGTGTTGGGATTCCGATCACAGGTAAGCCTGATCCATAAGCCAATCCTTTCGCTACAGAAGCGCCGATTCTCAGTCCGGTATAAGATCCGGGTCCCATACTCAGGGAGATGGCATTCAGATCATCGGCTGCAAGATGATTTTCCTCTAACAATTCCTGAATAAACAGGGTCAGCCGGGTGGCATGCGATTTATCTTCGGTCGATTCCCTGAAACCGAGCAGCTGTCCATCGCGGCTAAGCGCAACCGAACAAACCGGTGAGGCAGTTTCGAGGTTGAGTATCAAGGCCATTTATGTGCTCTTACTTCTTTTTAGGATCCCGGAATAGTTCTTCTTTTGGCACCACCTGAACCTTATCACCGTCTTTCAGCTTTTTGGAGATAGCATTATAGGGCGCAACAACGATAGTTTCATTCTCGCTGATGCCCGAAAGGATTTCGATAAAATTCTTGTCCTGAGTACCGGTCTTGATTTTTCGTTGCGACACAACACCTTTATCTACCGAAAAAAGAACCTCCATCATCTCATCACGTGATACCTGATCGGCACCCTCTTCTTCAGCTCCCGGACGCGTTGGGTCATTCATCGTTTGCAGCCTGGTGGAATCAATACGGGTGGTAACTGCCTGGATTGCAATTGAAAGAACATCCGGTTTGGTTTGAGTCTCAATCTCGACTGTTGCTGTCATGCCGGGACGGAAGGGATATTTTCCTGCTTTTCCCGAAGCAACAAGCGAAGCGTATGAATCGGTAAGGATCAGAATTTTAACATTGAAACTGGTTACCTGATCAAGCGATGCACCGGTGGTATTTGCTGAATTGGCAATTTCGGTGACTATTCCGCGGAACCGGCTTCCGAGATAGGAGTCGATCTCAATCGAAGCAGTATCACCTACATTAACATTAACGATATCGTTTTCATTGACCTCCACCTGAACTTCCATCCGGCTGAGATCGGCAATCCTGAGCATCTCTGTACCAGCCATCTGACCGGTACCTACAACGCGTTCACCCTGCTCAACCCGCCTGCCGTATATGATCCCGTCGATCGGGGCATAAATGGTTGTTTTCCTCAGATTTTCCTCGGCTTCCTTCACCGAGGCCTCTGTACTTTTCACCGTAAAGGAAGCAGCTGAAACCGTTTGCTTAGCAGCATCCACCTGGGCTGCGGCAACATCATATTGTGTTTTTGCTGTTTCAAAGTCGGAATCTGATAAAACTCCCTGATCGTGCAATTGCTTGCTTCGTTTAAACGACAATTCCTGCTGCCTGAATTGTGCTTCTGCCTGGGTTTGTGCAGCTTTGGCATTCGACAGGTTTGCCCTGGCCGAGTTGAGTCCGGCATTTACCCGGTCGCGACTCGAGAGATAGAAATCCTGCTTGATTTTCACCAGAAGATCGCCCTTTTTAACGGAATCACCTTCGCGGACATCCATTTCAACGATCTCTCCGGAAACATCGGGACTGAGCTTAACTTCGGTTTCCGGCTGAATGCGACCGTTGGCAGTTATGATTTCAATTATGGTGCGTTTCTGGGCTGTCTCAACAGCTACCTTGGTTGCTGGGCCTGTTCCGAACCATCCGGCTTTTTTGCCAACAATGGCGAGAATAATCAGCACACCTGCAGCGAGCAGTAGGTATCTTAATACTTTATTACGCTTCATATAAGGGTTTATTTAAGATCGATTGGAATACCGCGGTAGAAATCAAGAATCCGGGTATTAAAAATATAATTGTATTTCGCCTGAAGCAGCTCCGACCGGGCTTTGGTCAGGTTGTTTTTAGCAACATTATAATCCAGCGAAGTGAGCATCCCCACATTGAATTTTTGCTCGGCATACCGGAAAGCTTCTTCAAATGCCGATACCGATTTAGTGGTTGCCTTGAATCTTTCAAGAGAAGCAGATGCATCGGCAAATGCCTGCTGAATTTCCTTTAGTAATTGATTGCGAACTACTTCCAGTTGATACTTTCCGTTTGTAACGGAAATCCTGGCATTCTTGATGCTTGTGCGGGTACTCCAGCCATTGAAGATCGGTATATTTAAACTGAAACCGAGACTGGTTTGACTCGTAAAATCTAATTGATCCTTTAGTGCCATGGTTTTACCCGTCTGGAAATCTTTCAACCGGTCAGAATACCCGGTTCCATACGAAGAACTCATTGACAATGAAGGGCTCAGGCGGCCTCTGGTGATCAGGAGATCTTTTTCAAGTGACTGTAAGTCAAGTTCTGCACTTTTTACCTGGGGCAGAGTCAGGATAGCTGATTGATAAACTTCATCCACAGTACCCAGGTTATCCATCACTTTAATGGATTCGAAGGTCGGACGTTGAACGCGGAAATTCTCGGGGCTTTTCAGATCAAGCAATTGCGCAAGATCAAGGTATGACATGGTAAGCTGGTTCCTCGAGTTAACCTCGTTGAGCTCTTCGTTGGCCATCTGGGCCTGAATTTCAAGGTAATCGCCTTTGGGTAGCGAACCGGCATCTACAAGAATGCGTGTCCGGTCGACTTGCTGCCTCGTGATATTCAACTGTTGAACGGTAATATCATGGAGTTCCTCATTAAAAAGGATTTGCAGATACAGTCGGGCAATATTCAAAGCCAGATCGTTCCTGGCTTTGTCGAGATCGGAGAGATTTTTCTTCAGATCGATCTGGTTTCTCTGGATGGTATTCCAGTTTTGCAATCCTTTGAAAAGATCCATATCGGCGCTTGCATAAACACTGGCACCGGTGGAGTTTTCAGTTGTGAACTGATAGGTGAGGGGATCTACCGAGCGGCCAAACCGGAACGATTCCGACATGCCGGAATTCAGCGATGGCAGGAGATTTAGCTTTGATTGGCTAAGATTGTTCCTGGCCACATCAACTCCCAGCGACTGTTGTTTCAGCCGGATATTGTTCTCAAAGGCATAAGAAATACAACCGGTGAGAGTCCAGGGTTCCTGTGCGGCAACCGGACCACGAACCAGAATCACCAGCATCAGGGCTGTGAAAATCCGAATTGAACTCATAGACAAATGAATTTGGGTGCAAAGATAGATAAAAATGCACGCATGGACGCAAATATGCGTCCCTACAGTCGTATAGCGAATTGCGATGTAGGGACGCATATTTGCGTCCATGCCGAATTTACCTCAGCGTATTCTGAAACAACTTGAATATCCTTTTATATTCGTCAGTCCAGCAATCGGGATCAACAAAGCTGTGATGTTCAAGTGGATAGATGGCCAATTCCCAATTATCTTTGCCCAGGTCGATAAGCCTTTCGGATAGACGAACAATATCCTGAAAATGAACATTATCGTCCATTACCCCATGGCAATCGCGGCCATAGCCCGAGCTGCCGCGGTAATCAATGTCCAGAACCGTAGAGGCGTGCATAAACCGCTGCGCCATCAGATGCGGTAAAAACTGATATACTCGGGCATCCGGTAGAAGTGGTGTTCACCCGGATTTCAAGATCGTGTGTTCTTTATAGGAATGAATAATTTATGGATCCGATTTTTTAAAGTCTAAACTAAAGTGTAATTTTAACACTTCAATATGATTGTATGAGCCTGTATTACCCTCTCGAAGACCGACAATTACTTGCTGTGGATTGTGTGATTTTCGGTTTTGACAACCATGAACTTAAACTATTGCTGATCAAACGAAACATGGAACCCGGCAAGGGAATGTGGTCGCTCCTGGGAGGTTTTCCAAAACACGACGAAGGGCTTTACCAGTCGGCCGAAAGAGTGCTGAAACAACTGACCGGGTTGCAAAATGTTTACCTGGAGCAGTTATTTGCCTATGGAGATGTTGATCGTGATCCGGGTGAGCGGGTGGTTTCAGTCGCCTATTATTCCCTCATCAAAATTGAAGATTATGATAAAGATCTGGTAAAAGAGAATAATGCACACTGGAGGCCCGTGAGCGACATTCCTGATCTGGTTTTTGACCACCGCGAGATGGTCGACAAAGCGCTGAGAAGGTTGCGCAGGCGTGCCCGGATTCAGCCGATCGGATTTGAATTGCTGCCTGAAAAGTTTACCATGCCGCAATTGCAGAGCCTTTATGAGGCTATTTACCAGAAAGAACTGGATAAGAGGAATTTCTGTAAGAAGATCCTGTCAATGGATCTCCTGGATAAACTGAAGGAGAAAGATAAATCCTCATCTAAAAAAGGAGCCTTCCTGTACCGGTTCAATCCTGAGAAATACCAGGAGCTGGTGTCGAAGGGATTCTATTTTTCAGTAGATGTTTAGAAGAGTTTATTAACCAGCAACCAACATGCGACTGACAAATCTTAAACAGGCAGTGTTCGAAGCCAACCTGGCTTTGGTTAAGGAAGGGCTGGTGAAACTGACCTGGGGAAATGCATCCGGGATCGATCGGGTGAAGGGCCTTGTGGTGATCAAACCAAGTGGCATTTCGTACGATGAAATGACCCCTGATGATATGGTAGTATTGGATCTCCAGGGTAATGTGGTGGATAGCAAACTGAAACCCTCTTCTGATGCTCCAACGCATCTGTTTTTATATCAGGCTTTTCCGGCAATAGGCGGCATTGTTCACACCCATTCCGAGTGGGCAACCTCCTGGGCACAGGCCTGCCGCGACATACCTTGCCTCGGAACTACCCATGCTGATCATTTTTATGGCCCTGTTCCATGTACACGGTTATTGACCCCGGCTGAAATACAAGCACAATATGAACTGGCTACCGGTCAGGTTATTCAGGAAAAATTCATTGGTATAAATCCGATTTGGGTTCCGGGTGTGCTGGTCGCAGAACATGGCCCTTTCTGTTGGGGCAAAACGCCGGCCGATGCCGTGAAACATGCAATTATCCTTGAAGAGGTTGCCAAAATGGCTTTTCGGACAGTTTTGCTCGGTAAGGGCAATCCGGTTCAGCCGGCTATCCTGGAAAAGCATTATCTGAGAAAACATGGGACGGATGCTTATTATGGCCAAGACAAACCGCATTCACAAAATAAATAAAATTAATATGCAGTATTTCAAATGGTTACAGATTTTGCCGGTAGCCCTTATCGGGTTGGCCGGGTGTAGTGAAAGCAAAAAAGTATCGGGCGATTACCCGATACAGCCGGTGGCATTCAATCAGGTTAAACTCGAGGATTCATTTTGGGCACCAAGGGTAAAACTGAATGCCGAATTGACTATACCCTATGCTTTTAAACAGAGTGAAGAAACCGGTCGAATTAAAAATTTTGATGTTGCTGCCGGAGTGGAAAAAGGTTCGTTCTGCAGTATCTATCCATTTGATGACTCGGATGTTTACAAGATCATCGAAGGAGCATCCTATTCACTCCAAACCTTTCCGGATCCTAAACTCGATGCTTATCTCGATCAGCTGATTGCGCGGATCGGTGCCGCTCAGGAGCCCGACGGGTATCTTTATACCAACCGTACCATCATGGGCGACAGCGCTCATCCATGGGCCGGTAAAAAGCGGTGGGAACTCGAAAGTGAAAACAGTCATGAGTTGTACAACCTCGGCCATTTCTTCGAAGCAGCAGTAGCTCATTATCAGGCCACCGGAAAAAATACCATGCTTGATATCGCCATAAAGGCAGCCGATCTGATCGTTAAGGATTTCGGATGGGGTAAATGCGAACACTATCCTGGCCATCAGGAGGTAGAAATCGGCCTGACCAAGCTATACCGGGCTACCGGCAAAAAGGAATACCTCGACCTGGCCAAATTTTTCCTCGATGTCCGGGGTCCGGGAGGAAGCATCTATAATCAGGCCCATAAAAAACCGGTTGACCAGACTGAAGCAGATGGCCATGCCGTCCGTGCGAACTATATGTTCTCAGCGATGGCCGATATGGCAGCCCTGACAGGCGATCAGGCCTATCTGAAAGCCATTGATACCATCTGGAAAAATGTAGTCGGGAAAAAACTTTACATCACCGGCGGAGTGGGTGCAACCGGAGCCGGTGAGGCATATGGGGTTGACTATCAGCTCCCTAACATGAGTGCTTATTGTGAAACCTGTGCCAATATTGCCAATGTATTCTGGAATTACCGGATGTTCCTTCTTCATGGAGAGGCCAAATATCTGGATGTGCTCGAACGCAGCTTATACAATGGTGTATTGAGCGGTTTGGGCTTATCGGGCGACCGTTTTTTCTACCCGAATGTTCTTCGGTCAAAAGGACAGCATGAACGCAGTGCCTGGTTTGGCTGTGCCTGCTGCCCAAGCAACCTGTGCCGGTTTATCCCGTCGGTGCCTGGCTACATTTATGCTGTTAAAGATAACGACCTGTATGTGAACCTGTTTGTACAAAGTGAAGCTGAAGTTAAACTTGGATCCAGAAAAGTTACCATACACCAGGAATCAGATTATCCGTGGAATGGTTTAGTGAAACTGGCCATTAACCCGGATAAGAAGGGCAGCTTTAACCTGATGATCCGCATCCCGGGCTGGACCGGCAGTCAGGTAGTGCCGAGCGACCTGTATCGTTATAAAGATCCGGAAACCAATCCGGTGACAATCAAAATAAATGGTAAACCGGTGAGCTATAAATCAGAAAACGGCTTTGCCATTCTTGCACGATCCTGGAAAGCCGGTGATCAGGTTGAGATCGAAATGCCGATGGATATTCGGAGGGTTCAGGCCAATGATAAGGTGGAAGCTGACCGGGGTCAGGTTGCATTACAGCGTGGACCGCTGATGTATACCCTCGAATGGGCCGATCAGGCAGATCAGAAAGCGCTGAACCTGATATTGGCCGAAGAGCCTGGATTTACCTGGTCATTCAATGCAAACCTGTTAAATGGAGTGGGGATTATTTCCGGAAAAGGGTACTCGTTGAAGTTGCAGTTGGATGGGACCGTTGAGAAAACTCCGGTTGAACTTAAGGCTATTCCTTACTATGCATGGGCTAACCGTGGCCGTGGAGAAATGACCGTATGGATCCCGGAAAATGCGGAGTATGCCACTCCGTTGCCGGCTCCGACGATTGCATCACTGGCAGTCGTTACTGCATCAAAATGCTCCGGATCGCCTGAAACCGTTCATGATCAGCAATGCCCGGAGAAATCAAGTAACGGTGAGTTTGGCCATATTCACTGGTGGCCAACGAAAGCCACCAGCGAATGGGTGCAGTATGACTTTACAAAACCCGAAAAGGTTTCTGCTGTTGATGTTTTCTGGTTCGATGATGAAGATCTTAATGCCGGTTGCCGGGTTCCCAAATCCTGGAAACTGCTCTATAAAAAAGGCAATTCCTGGGTTGAAGTGAAGGCAAAGGGTGCCTATGGAACCAAGAAAGACCAGTACAATGTTCTGGAATTTGAGCCGGTTACCACAACCGGATTGAAACTCGATATCAGGCAACCTGATGAGTTTTCGACCGGGGTGCAGGAATGGATTGTTAGATAATTATGCCATACCGTAGAGACGCATAATTATGCGTCTCTACAACACGCTTCTGCGACATTTCGGAAATGGTTATGAAATAATGCTATTATCAGTGATTATCCCTGCCTTTAACGAACAGGCTACTATTTACCGGATACTTCAGCGGGTCAGTTCTGTTGAACTGATTGAGGGTATTGAAAAGGAGCTGGTTGTAGTAAACGATTGTTCGGTGGATGATACCGAGGCTGAACTTTTCCGCTTCCGGAGCGAAAATCCCGATATCACTATCAATTATCAGAAGCATGAGGTGAACCGCGGTAAAGGTGCAGCCCTGCGTACAGGCATACTATCAGCTACCGGTGATTTTATCGTTGTTCAGGATGCCGACCTTGAGTATGACCCCAGGGAATTTAATCTTTTATTACAACCCCTTCTTGACGGATTTGCCGATGTAGTATATGGAAGCAGGTTTGTTGGAAGCAAGCCCCACAGGGTGTTGTTCTTCTTTCATTCAATCGGTAACAGATTCCTTACCTTCCTTTCGAACCTGCTTACCAATATCAACATTTCGGATTTGGAAACCGGTTACAAGCTTTTCAAGTCCGGGATTATAAAAAATATAAACCTGATAGAGGACCGCTTCGGCTTTGAAGCGGAAGTAACGGCTAAGATCAGCCGCATCCCCAACATAAGAATTTATGAAATAGGCATTTCATACTATGGCCGAACTTATACCGAAGGGAAAAAAATCAATTGGAAAGACGGGTTCAAGGCCATTTATTGCATCATCAAATACAATATTTTTAGTAAATGAAAGAATCTCATTTGGTTTGCAACATCTGCAAATAAGCAGGATTTACCTTAACACCAAGCTCCTGAGCTTTCAGGATATCTTTTAAGGCCCCTTTGGTATCCCCCATTTTGTATAATAGAGAAGACCGGTTTTGAAAATAGGCTCCCGCCTTTGGATTAAGTTGGATGGACTTAGTGAAATCGGCGAGTGCTTCCCGGTTTTTGTTCAAACGGCTGTAACATAAAGCACGTAGGTTTAACATATCCGCATCGTCGGGTTTGATTTGCAAATAGGAAGTAACATCCCGGCTTGCTTTTTCAAAGTTACCCAGAGAATAATATACCAATGAACGATTTAGGTAGGCCTTCAGATTCTTAGCATCCAGTGCTATGGCTTTGTCGAGGTCGTTGAGGGCAAGGACAAACTCCTTCTTTGATCCAAAAACCGCCCCCCGGTTACTCAATGCTTTGCTATAATCCGGCTTTAGCTTAATGGCCATATTCATATCCTCCAGGGCTTTGTCAGTTTCTCCGAGGTCGAACCAGGCTTCCCCCCGATTACTGTATCCGAGGTATCCCTGAGGGTTTATGGCAATCGATTTCCCATAGGCTGCAATTGCTTTCTCCGACTGATTTTGTTCCCGGTAATATAAACCCAGATTATTAAAGGCCATGGCAACTTTTGGATACTTTTTAATAACATCGGAAAATAGTGTTTCCGAATTTTTCCAAACCTGAGTCCTGTTCCATGTAATGCTTCCCAAAACAGTCAGATAGATCACCCCCAAAAAAATGACATAGGGTTTCCATTTACTGATATAAAGAAAGTTTAAGGCCCAGGCTATCAAAAAAAACAAGCCAATGTAAGCAATGTAAGTGAATCTGTCGGCGATGAAAGCTTGTCCGGCGCCAACAACCTGAAGCATAAACATTACATTAAACAAAAAAAACAGGGAACCGAAAATCAAATCTTTTCGGTACTTACCTGATTTATAAATAAGAAATGCTAAAACAATAACCAGCAGTGCACTTGCATAAAAAAGTAAAGATAATTTCACCGGATTAGGGTAAATGGCCGACAATTGGTATGGCACCACAGACTTTATAAGATAGACGTAGAAGGAATAGGCGCCAATAAAAATTCGCTGGAAAAAAGGAAGAACGGTGCCTGTTTCCAGGGTTCCCTGTTGCCCGAGAAAATAAATACCAGCCAACCCTGTTACCAACGATAAAATGAAAAAAGGGATTTTATCCACAACTTGTTTGAACCGGAACTTATTCTCGAAGAAATAATCTGTCAGCAATAAGATCAGGGGTAACGAAACTGCCTGAATTTTTGACAGGAGAGCAAAAATGAAGGCTAATAACGCCAAAACATAAAAAATAAGTCTTTTACTTTTATAAAAAGCAAGGTAAGAAATCAGGGAAAGGAGGTAAAAAAAACTGTACAGTACGTCTTTCCGTTCGGTTATCCAGGCCACCGACTCTACCCGCATGGGATGAATTCCAAAAAGGAACGTTACCACAAAAGAGACAAACAGGTTTGTTTCCAGTTTCCTCATAAAAACAAAAACCAGCAAAGTACACAGCAAGTGCAGAAGGAGGTTATTGAAATGAAAAACTCCGGGCTTCATTCCGAAGAAGTGGTTTTCAACGGCAAAACTGAGAGTAGTCAGCGGCGTATAGCCGCCAACCACCGTATGAGTGAAAATGTTTTTAATGCTGGCAGCATTCAGTTCCCTGACGTTTGGATTTATCGTAACGTTTACATCATCATCCCAGTATACGAAGTCGCTTTTCAGTACAGGCGAAAAAACCAAAAAGGTCATAACCAGGATAAATGCAACCAAAAGCCATTTTTTCATTTTTGAAGTGTTGATTTAACACTTCAAGATAGGTGCAATTTTTGTAATGAACGGTTAGATGTCTGCAGATTCACAATATTTGGGTTATTTTTAACGATAAGTGAGAATTTTCTTTGCAAATGTGATTTTGGGGTTTATATTTATCGGGAAATTTTAACATTATTTAACGAAAGAGGGAACGCTTATGCGAAAAATTACACTTCTTCTTGCACTTGCCGGGTTGTTTGCAGCAGCTACGGCACAAGCTCAAGCCCCTGGAACAAAGGGTAACGGGCAGGTTTTCTATGCTGAGACTTTCGGTTGGGAGAACCCGGCAGACGATAAAGGCTGGACAGCTGCTCCCGGGTTTTATTTCCTCGATCCGACGGATACCGGGTTTAACTTTGTCTGGTGGCCGGGTACTCTGGGTTTTGTCAGCATGTACACGCAGGATCCTCCGCTGAATTCCACTACCAAGGACAACGGGTGCCTTGCGAACTTCATTGAGGCGTACAACTATCAGACGGGGACGATGCTTGACATAGGTGTTGATAACTCGGTTGGCTTCCCGACTTTTGACTGCAGTCAGCACTCAACGGTCGTGGTCAGTTTTGAAACACACTTCATGGCCTATTCAGTTGCCCACATGTTTCTCGAAATCTCTGTCGACGATTGGGTTCACTCAGCTACTTACAGTACTGCCTTTGCTTGCGGTCATAAAGACCGCCCGTTAGATAAACCAAAAGGAGAACCGGCACTTTTCCAGGCCAATATTACAGATGTGGCAGCAGGGATGTCAAACGTTAAGATGAGGTTGCACTGGACTGATACCCGCCTCTATTATTGGGCATTTGATGATTTCAAGTTGTCAGAAGCTTATAACAACGATCTAAAGTTGAATTATGTAAAAATGGAGTGGGACGATGGTAATCCAAACACCGCTATGGCCTGGATTCACAACATTCCTAAGTCCCAATTGGATGGCACCGGAGGCTTTTTGAATTTTCAATCGGGTACGTTAAACTTGGGTGAATATGACCAGGAAAGTGTTTACCTGGATGTTGATGTTACCAAAAACGGAAACAGCGTCTTCCACAAGATGTCTGCGCCGGTAGATGTCTCCATCTTAACAGTAGATACGGCTGATATTGCTGATAAATATTCTCCGGTCGACTACGGCCATTACAAAATAAACTGGGAATTCAAAGCAAAAACAGCAGATGACCTGCCGGTTGATAATAAACGCGAAGTTTTCTTCAACGTAACCGATAGTATTTATTCCCGTTCCGGTAATACCAATGACTTGAGCTGGTCGATGAGTAAAGAAGCATATAATACTCCAGCCACGGAAAACCTGAATCACTTTATAGGTTCTATTTTCCCGATTTTTAATGATTGTGAGGTAAGTTCCATTTCCACCTTTATCACGGGCGGTAAAGCCGATCAGTATCTCAATTACCGGTTTACACTGTTTTTTGTTCCGATCGGACAGGAGGACGAAACGCCTTTTGAACTCCTGACTACTGAAATGGTTCAGCTGGATTCGGCCGACTTTAATACCTGGGTCACCATGCCGCTCGACAAAGACGGCGAATCTGAATTCCTGAAAAAAGGTGAACTCGTTTATGCCGGTATCCAATTCGATAATACGAATGCGGATTATCTGCTGCGCAGGAATCAGGGTTTGGAAATCGGAACCAACAACAAAGTAGGGCTTACCGAATCTTCTGCCATTGCGATCCATGATGGTGCTTATGATACAGGTCTTGGCAGCTATTATGGGAAACGAGCCCTGATGATCCACCTGAACCTGAACGATCATGGGAACCGCATTGACGGAGTTGACCTGAACCCGGCACTTGCTTCTCTGGGACAGAACTTCCCCAACCCGTTCAGTCGCAGTACAAAAATTTCCTATGAACTCACTAACGGATCGGAAGTATCATTTGAAGTAATGGATCTTACCGGCCGCAAGGTTATGGAAGTTAATAAAGGTATGATGCCTGCAGGTAAACATACTTTCACCCTGGAAACCAATAACCTGGATGCAGGAGTCTATTTCTATACCCTGAAGGCAGGTAGTTTTGTTCAAACCAAGCAAATGGTGATTGTTGAATAATAGAGTGTCTTTTCATGAAAAGGGCTGCCCCTCGGGGCGGCCTTTTTTATTAACGACAACCGACAACCGATAACGGATACCAATTGAACGACCAAGTGAGTATGGGTTCATGGTATTTGGGTTATTTTTAACAATAAGTGAAAATTTTCTTTGTAAATGTGATTTTGGGGTTTATATTTATCAGGAAATTTTAACATTATTTACCGAAAGAGGGAACGCTTATGCGAAAATTTACACTTCTTCTTGCATTTGCCGGGCTGTTTGCAGCAGCTTCAGCACAAGCTCAGACCCCTGGACTAAAGGGTAACGGGCAGGTTTTCTTTAGTGAGACTTTCGGTTGGGAGAATCCGGCAGATGCCAAAGGCTGGACCGCACCTGCCGGGTACTATTTTCTCGATCCAACGGATACCGGATATAACTTTGTCTGGTGGCCGGCAGGGCTCGGATTTGTCAATATGTATACTCAGGATCCTCCGCTGAATTCTACCACTAAGGACAACGGGTGCCTTGCGCTCTTCATTGAGGAATACAATATGCAGACGGGAACACTCCTTACAACAAGCGTTGACAACTCAGTTGGCTTCCCGACTTTTGACTTCAGTACGCATTCTTCAGTGGTTGTCAGGTATGAAACACATTTTATGGCCTATTCACAGGCCGATATGTTTCTTGAAATTACCGTCGACAATTGGGTTCACTCAGCATCTTATAAGGCTGGCTTTGGTTGCGGACATAAAGACCGCCCGCTGGATAAGCCAAAAGGAGAACCGGCACTTTTCCAGGCTAATATCTCAGACGTGGCAGCAGGGATGTCCAACGTTCAGATGCGGTTGCACTGGAACAATACACACCTCTATTATTGGGCACTTGATGATTTCACAGTGTCGGAAGCTTACAACAACGATCTGAAAATGAATTATGTTAAAATGGAATGGGATGATGGTAATCCGAACACTGCAATGGCCTGGATTCACAACATTCCGAAATCGCAGTTGGATGCCAATAGCGGGTTTTTGAATTTCCAATCCAGTACGCTGAACTTTGGTGAGTATGACCAGGAAAGCGTTTATCTGGATGTTGATATTACCAAGAACGGTAACAGTGTCTTCCACAAGATGTCAGCGCCGGTAGATGTCTATGTCTTATCATTAGATACGGCTGATATCACTGATAAATATTCTCCGGTCGACTACGGCCATTACAAAATGGCCTGGGAATTCAAAGCAAAAGAAGCTGATGACCTGCCGGCTGATAATAAACGAGAGGTATACTTTAACGTGACTGACAGTGTTTATTCCCGTTCGGGTAATATCAATAACTTGAGTTGGTCGATGAATAAAGAATCTTATAATACTCCGGAT
>JBBAAF010000056.1:0-22683 GCA_041658425.1 Bacteroidales bacterium
GAAAAAGCATCCTCAGTTCTTTTCCGATTACTTCCTGGGCCGGATATCCGGTGAGATGTTCAAAGGCATGATTAAAACGGGTGATCCTGAATTCAGGGTTCCATACAATGATAGGGGCATTTGCATACATTATTATTTCCCATTTTTAGACCATTGGTTGTCAAATTTATATAAAGAATTGATTTTGATTCACTTCGCTAACTCTTCGCAAAGTGAAATCCCGTCGACTAGTCAATTAACTGCTAAGTTTGCCCATAATTTATCTAGCAGACGCATTCTTAACAAAACAATTCAAACACCCGTATTTGTGGCGAAAGGGTATCAAGGGAAGTTTCAAGGCTTTGGATCTTTTATGCAGCCAATAGGGCAGTGTGGCCGTCCTTTTTTGCGGACCCGGCTTGTTGTCCTAAAAAAAGCTGCCGGCTTTCACCAGCAACTTTCTTCTATCAATTTTAACCAAACTCTAACCCATTATCTTTTATTTCCACGGCATCTGGGCTAACTCAAAAATGCTTAAGTAACCTAATTGAACGATTTTCAGCATTTTATCCCAATTGACCAGTTCTAGATGATCATTAAACTTATGGTATTCAGGTGGCATACCGGCCATGAAATAGTAAATTGGGATATCCTTGGCCGAGAATGAAGCATGATCACTTCCTCCGCCTGGTTTATCAGAACCTGAGAATTTGATCTCCAATCCCATATTCATATCCTTGTTGAATTTTTCAACCAGCTCTTTTGACAGAGGGAATTTATTTGAATAATTCATCATGATCTTGTTATCCTGATTCTCGCCCGGGCTGTTCCTGGAGAGCATATCAAAGTTAAGATTGCATAAGATTTTTTCTTTATATGGATGGTCTGCGAAGTATTTCGATCCGAGCAAACCCTTTTCTTCAGCAGTCCAGGCACAGAATACCATAGTTTTTTCCGGCTTAATCCCGGTGGCTTTCATAGCTTTGGCAATCGTCATGACACCGACAGTACCCGAAGCATTATCATCAGCGCCATTATAAACGAACCCATCCTGTTTTCCCAGATGGTCATAGTGGCCGCCGATTACAATAATCTCTTCGGTGCTGTTGCCTTCGATAACACCAACTACGTTCCTGACCCTCACGATACGTGAATCAACGGTTGTTTTTACCCGGATGAATTTCCCGGTCAATTCGCGGGAAGCCGGTTTTCCGGTTTCAGCAATCTGCTTTTCAATGGCAGCGAAATCTATTCCCAGCCCACTGATGATCTCATTAATAACTCTTTCAGTTACCTGGAGGGTCATAACTCCACCATCCACTTTGTCACCCATCAACCGCATCGATTTTCTAACGCGGTTCTGAGGAACATCACCTTCATAAGTGTCAGTGTTGTAGCGGAATGGAATATTGGCAACCCATTGGGTAGTTGGATCGTTACCCGGCCGGTATTCTATGATACCGATAACCCCTTTTTCAGCAGCCCAGGGATTGGCACCAAATCCACCTTGCCTGAATTGCCGCGGGGCATTTGGATCAACCACCGGAACTGTTGGTTTAAATTTCTCGTAGGCTTTGGAGTTGACATCCTTTGAACCCGGATACCCGGTTAGTTTGATTACAAATTTGCCTTTAAGGTCCAGGCCTTTGAAATCATCATAACCGTTTTTTTTATCTACGAGCCCGTATCCGACAAAAACAATCGGTACTTCGGCTTCAATACCAACCTGACCCGGGGTAACCGAAAAGTCGGTCTGGTAGTCAAAATTAATAGCCATGGAACCGTTACCTGATTTGGTGATAATGCTCATTTCCTGAGTTGCACCCGGAGAAGATTCTACCAGGTTAAAGCTTTGGAAATAGGTCCGTTTTGGCTCCGGACGCTGACCCTGGGCACCACCGGCAGGCCTCTGTCCGCGGCCGAACCGGATCTGTTCCAGATCCCCACCGGGCAATAATCCGTACAATTTGAACATACTGGCGATATAGTCCGACGCCATGTATTCGCCTTTGGTTCCGGATTCACGCCCTTCTGTCCAGTCAGAAGCCAGGAATTCAAGCTGGCCCTGGATAGCCTCTTTTGTAATGGCTTGGAAGCCTTTGTCCCTGGGGGATTCCTGAGCGTATTGCGGCATTGCAAAGCCCAGCAGGATTCCGGCCAGTAAGATAAAACGAATCTGCTTTTTCATAGTTTATAATTTTTCACAGTTGTTAAGATCAGGCTTAACAAAAATAAGCGTTGAACCCGGTCAACAAAGCCATCAAAAGTTAAAAGTTGTTAATCCTTGAAAAACGAAAAATGGACTTTTCCGTAATCGCGTTCTTCAGTAAAACCGGGGAAATCTTTAAACGATTTGTCAGGGCCATGCTCCAAAATAAAAAAGCCATCTGAAACGAGTCGGTTCTTCCCGATTATCATCGAAGGCAAGTCGGTTAATTGAGGATGATTAAAGGGTGGGTCCGCAAAGATGAAGTCAAAGGGATGTACTTCTTTTTTCAGGAAGTTGAAGGCATCGGTTTCAATCAGGCGGATCGAATGGATATCAAAAAGTTCAAAGTTCTTTCTGATGGCCGCGCAATGAAACCGGTCGCGCTCAACACAGGTAATATCCCTGCACCCCAATGAAGCAAACTCATAACTGATAATGCCCGTACCTGAAAACAAATCCAGAACCCGGCAATCTTCAAAATCAAGCCTGTTCCTTAAAATATTAAAAAGGCCTTCACGGGCCATGTCAGTTGTTGGGCGAGCCAGGAGGTTTTTGGGAACCACCGGCCTTCTTCCACTGAGATGTCCGTTTATTATTCGCATCGGGCCAGATTGATTAATTGTGAAAAATGATGCTGAGCAAGATCGCTAAAGGTATGACTATATGTATAGCTTTTTCTGAATTCCCGGATGACTATCTTCTTTAAGTATGGATACAATAATTCCGTCGTTCCCGGGTACATCTCAACAAAACCGGATAAAATGACGGGCGATTCTTCCTGCGACAGGCTGAACTGTTCATACATGTATAATATGAAGAAAACGAGGTCATCAGTGTTCCTGATAGTAAAGCTGTTATAGAGAATAAGTTGATCTGATTGGATAATCATAACATCAACAAAACCGGGATTAATATTGGCCAGTACACGTGTATGATCAGTCCCGCCTCTGGATTCTGAGATGGCCTCATCAATCTGAGGGCAAGACTGATGGAAAAATTGCACATCATGCAGCATGATTCCAACCTGATTGACGAACTCTTCCGGTACCGGGAAAACGGTATATGCATCAATTGCCGGTATTTTTCTGAAAATGATCTTATCGGTTGGCAGGAGTTGCGACGAAAATTTAAAATAAACTTCCGGATTTTCCTTCCGGAACAGAGGAGTTGGAACCAGCACCGATAAAGGTGTCAGGTACATGAAATAAACGGATTTATATTGGTGTGTGAGATAACTTTCACCATGCAAAAGACTCCGGATTTGATCAGCCTGGTTTTTAGCCGGTATCGGATCGGCAAACCAGAAATTTTTAAATGCGATATACTTCATCCTTGTAGTATCCATTACCGCAAACGAGCAACACTGTTCACCATATTGGATCGACAGATGGTAAGCTGAGGTGACATTGCTGTCAAAGGTTTCATCGATAAGCGCAATGTTTCTCATTCTTTAAAAATAGCTTCACTAAGTTTTTCAGTGAAGCTATCTTGCGATCATGTGAGGGAACTATTCCCAGTTCCCGGCATTATTGTTGGCTTCTTTAATGTTGCCAACCCTAAGCCCTTTAAAGTCTTTGGCAAGGTCGTTCCGGTTGATAATCAACTGTCGGTTCATCCCGTTGAGGATGTCGAAATTTAAAGAATTAGCTTCGAAAACCTGAACGGTCACCTTTGATCCGGTTACGATATATCCTGCTTTCAGATCGAATTGAACTCCAGGGGTATGCGGAACATACCGGAGTGAATCATAGAAGTATCCTTTAGGGAAAATGGAATCCCTGACCGGTACATATATGGTATCCCTCTTAACCAACCCTTTGGCAACAGCTATGGAGTCATCAAGAGATCCTTCCTTATATTCAACCGGGAAAGAATCATATTTAACAAAATTGATCAGGGTATCAAAGCTTCCCGTGTATTTCTGATAAACCGATTTATAAGCAACCTCGGCTGTACGAATGTCCTTCAGCCTGTCAATTACCTTGGCGTAGCGTACATCTCTCTCTTTTTCGAAGTTGATGGGCTTCATTATTCCACTGTAAATCAGATAGGTGAGGATGATGGCCAAAACACCTAGAACGATTTGAACAATGTATCTTACCGTTTTCATTTGCTCGGATTTGTTTAAGTTTGAGTGCAAATTTAAAACTTATTTTGGAACATTGAGATCGTACCCTAGCATTTTTCTCCCTTATGTTGATTGAAGAAGTACGTAGCCACATTACTCAGAACCTGGGCCATGTTCCAACCGCTGGCCAGGAAAAAGTAATCTATGCTCTTGGAAATTACCTGTTTACACGCGACGATCGGATTTTTCTGATTAAGGGCTACGCTGGTACGGGAAAAACTTCAATGGTGGCATCATTGGTGAAAAGCCTCACGCACTATCGCTATCGTTCTGTATTACTGGCTCCTACAGGGCGGGCAGCTAAGGTTCTATCGCGTTATTCAGGTGCAGCTGCTTTTACCATTCATAAAAAAATCTACCGCCAGAAAAAAATCATAGAAGGTTTTGGAGAATTCAGCCTCGACCGCAATCTGCATCGCAATACCTTGTTCATTGTAGACGAAGCTTCGATGATCGCAAATCAATCGCTGGAATTATCGGTTTTTGGCAGTGGCCGGCTTCTGGATGATCTGATAACTTATGTTTTCAGCGGGATTGATTGTCAGCTGATCCTCATCGGGGATGATGCGCAGTTACCACCTGTCGGTTTTGATCAGAGTGATGCATTGGATCCCAAATACCTTCAGCGCTATGGATTTCCGGTGGATGAATATTACCTGGATGAAGTTGTCAGGCAAAGTGTGGACTCCGGAATTCTGTTCAATGCGACAAAACTGAGAAATAAGATTCAACCTGATGTACATGGTTTTCCTGGCCTGATCACAGGGAAATTCCCGGATTTCATAAGTGTGACAGGAGAAAACCTGACCGATATGCTGGAATCCAGCTACAACAGCGTGGGCCAGGAAGAAACCATCGTCCTTTGCCGGTCGAATAAACTGGCTAACCGATATAATAAGGGTATCCGGAATATGATCCTCAAATACGATGAGGATATCCGGATGGGCGACCTGGTAATGGTCGTCAAAAATAATTATCACTGGTTAAGGGATTCTTCTGAAGTTGACTTTATTGCCAACGGCGATATTCTTGAAGTTACCCGGGTAAAAGGCTCCAAGGAATTGTATGGATTTGATTTTCGCGACCTGGCTGTGCGCTTTACCGATTACCGGGTGATGGAATTCGATGCAAAAGCTATGCTGGATACCCTCTACTCGGATGGACCCGCCCTGGATAAGGAGCGGACACGGAGTTTTTTCTCGGCAGTTTCAGAGGACTACCAGCACATGAAAGGTAAAAAGCACAAATCAGATGCTATACGGGAGGATCCCTATTATAATGCTTTACAAATAAAATTTGCCTATGCGATAACCTGTCACAAAGCCCAGGGCGGGCAATGGAAGCATGTTTATATCGACCAGGGCTGGCAAACAGAGAAGAACCTTGACCGCGAATATTATCGTTGGCTTTACACTGCCATCACGCGAGCTACCGAAAAAGTCTTTCTTGTGAACTTTAAGGAAGAAATGTTTATTGATCCAGATGCATATCAGCGACAAGGCCTTTAATCCGCAAGTCCATTGCCGCTTCAGCTTCCGCGAGCTCTTCCAGATTGGCAATTTTCTGTCTTACACTGAAATAGAACTTGATTTTAGGTTCTGTGCCGGATGGACGGGCAGAAATGATTGAGCCACCTTGAGTAACAAACTGAAGGACATTGGATTTAGGGAGATTGATATCGTAACGGAGATGAGAAATCAAATCGTAGGATTTTCTTGTGAGAAAGTCGTTCATCATCACTACATCCGATCCGCCAAGAGATTCAGGCGGTTGACTCCGGAATCTTTCCATCATGGCATCTATTTGCTCAATTCCTGACTTGCCCTTTCTTACAATAGAAATCAGATGCTCCCTGTAATATCCGTATTTAACATAAATCGATTCAAGAAGATCCAACAGCGTCATGTCCTGATCTTTAGCCCACGCTGCAATCTCTGCTATAAGTGCGCATGAGGAAATAGCATCCTTATCCCTTACGAAACTGCCGGTCATGAAGCCATATGACTCTTCACCACCGCCGATGAATACTTCTTTTCCTTCCTTCTCCCGGATAATATCTGCGATATATTTGAAGCCTGTCAGCACTTCATAAGTTTTTACACCGAAATCATTGGCGATTTCGTTGAATAACGGGGTCGTAACTACTGTTCTGACAATGAATTCGTTGCCTTTCAATTTCCCTTTGTCAGACCAGTTTTTAAGCAGATAATAAACCAGCAAAGAGCCGGTCTGATTTCCATTCAACAGCATGAAACTTCCACCATGATTCCGAATTGCGATCCCAACGCGATCAGCATCCGGATCGGAGGCCATTACAAGCTCTGAACCGGTCTCTTCGGCTTTTTTAATTGCAAGATTAAGCGCAGCTTTCTCTTCCGGGTTAGGAGAAACGACTGTCGGGAAATTTCCATCCGGGATATCTTGCTCAGGAACATGGATAATATTGGTAAAACCAAACCTTTTCAGTATGTTTGGCATCATGGTCACTCCGGATCCGTGAATCGGAGTATAAACAATTTTCAGATCGTGATGCTTCCGGTTAATTTCCGGATTGAGCGACAGAGAAGACAGACAGGAAAGATAAGCCTCATCAACTTCTGCTCCAATGGTATGAATCAGAGAAGGATTGCCATCAAAGCGAACTTCCTTGATATTTTGAATCTTCTCTACCTCTTTAATAATGTCAACATCGTGGGGAGCAATAACCTGACCTCCATCTTCCCAATATACTTTATAGCCATTGTACTCTTTGGGATTATGCGAAGCCGTAACTACTACCCCTGATTGGCAGCCCAAATGGCGGATTGAGAAGGATAACTCTGGCGTAGGCCTTATGTTATCAAATAGATAGGCATGAATCCCATTGGCTGATACAACTTTTGCAGTGGTTTCGGCAAATAGCCTCGACTGGTTGCGGCTGTCATGCGCAATGGCTATTTTCAGATCGGTCCTGCCTGGGAAATTTCTTTTAACATAATTGCATAAACCCTGGGTTGCCATTCCGATTACATAAATGTTCATCCGGTTGGTTCCGGGGCCCATGATACCTCTCATCCCTCCGGTTCCGAATTCGAGGTTCCGGTAGAATGCTTCTACCAGCGCTTCCGGATCCTGATCGATCATCCGTTGAACCTGCAGCCTTGTTTCCTGATCAAATTCAGGGGCCAGCCACTGGGTGGCCTTCTCCATCACTTTTGCATCAATGTCGTTCTTTTCCATATTGTTAAATCTCAGATTGACTTTTTTATTAACTGATATTTTTCAAAGCAACATTTGACACTTGTTCTCCAATAAGGTATTTCAGACCAAAAAATACTCCTGAACTTTTTGGTATCCAAAATACTGTAGGCCGGCCTTGGTGCCGGTAACGGGTATTGTTCAGTGCTAAGAGGATGAACATGGCAAGGAAGTCCGGAAATTTCCATTATCGCCATTGATAAATCGTACCAGCTGGCAATTCCGGTATTGCAGAAATGATAAATCTCCGGCTGATTTATCCAGCCCGGATGCCGATAATCATATTCAACAATCTTCATCAGGCCTATTGCCAGATCACCTGCATAAGTTGGAGAACCGATCTGATCCGAAACCACTCCGATGGAGGCCTTGTCTTTACCCAATCTAAGCATAGTCAGGAAAAAATTCTTGCCGTATTCGGAATATAACCAGCTGGTCCTTACAATAATTACTTTACCTCCGATTTTAAGAAGCGCTTGTTCTCCGGCTAATTTTGTTTTTCCATAAGCCGATTGTGGGTTCGGTTCGTCAGTTTCAACATAAGGCTTCCGGTTTTGTCCGGCAAAGACATAATCAGTTGAAATATGAATCAGGGGTATGCCGGCAGATTTTGCAGCAATTGCGAGATTTTCCGGACCGTTGGCATTGATCATCAGCGCTTTATCATACTCTTTTTCAGCGAGATCAACTGCAGTAAATGCAGCACAATTAATAATGAAATCAGGTGAAACCTGGCCGATAAATGAATCAACAGCCTGATAGTTGGTAATATCCAATTCCAGATAATCAGTAGGAATCCATAGTGCCTTTTCCGAAAAATCAGGCAGGTGCATCAAGGCCTGGCCAAGTTGTCCGTTGGCCCCTGTTAGAAGGATTTTGAGCTTCTTTATCATCGATAAACGAAATTCATGGTCGCCTGCTTAAACAAAGGCAATACCTTGTCCTTTGCGCTGATGATTGCCTCACTTTCCGGTATTGGCCAGGGAATCGCGAGACCAGGGTCGTTGAAATGGATACCGCGCTCAGCCTCCGGATTGTAAAAGCAGTCACATTTATAAAAGAAAACGGCAGTCTGGCTGGTGACCGCAAATCCATGAGCAAATCCCTGAGGGATAAATAATTGAATCTTATTTTCGGCACTGAGTTCAATGCCATAATACTGTCCGAAGGTTGGTGAATTCTTCCGGATATCAACAGCAACATCCCATACTGAACCTTGCAGAACTCTCACCAGTTTGCTTTGAGCATAAGGAGCCAGCTGGTAATGCAATCCGCGTAAAACACCATATTGCGACAGCGATTGGTTGTCCTGAACAAATTGTGTCTCAACTCCGGCATCCATAAGGTTTTTCCGGTTAAAGCTTTCAAAAAAATAACCCCGGGAATCCTTAAACACCTTAGGCTCAATGATCAATAATCCGGGAAGCGGAGATTCTCTTATAATCATAAACTTTCTACCAATTTTTAATTTTCTCGTTGGCAATAGCCATTAGATATTGACCATACTGATTTTTCAGCAGCGGCATCGCAAGATCGGTTAATTCCTGTTGGCTGATATACCCCTTTTTATAAGCAATCTCCTCAATACAAGCCACCTTGAGCCCTTGCCGCTGCTCAATGGTTGAAATGAAATTGGATGCCTGAAGCAGGCTGTCGTGGGTTCCCGTATCCAGCCAGGCCATCCCGCGACCTAAAAGGCTAACTTGCAGTGATTTTTCCTCCAGGTATAATCTGTTCAGGTCAGTTATCTCCAGTTCGCCCCGAACAGATGGCTTTAGCGATTTAGCTTTGGTAACCACCGTTTTATCATAGAAATAAAGGCCGGTAACCGCATAATTTGATTTTGGTGTGACCGGTTTTTCTTCAATGCTCAAAACCTTGCCTGTGTCATCGAATTCGGCTACCCCATAACGTTCGGGATCGGTAACATAATAGCCGAATACTATTGCCCCCGATTTCAATTGGGCTGCATCCTCCACGATCTTGCCGAAATTGTAACCGTAAAAGATGTTGTCACCTAGAACCAGACAGGCTTCATCACCCTCAAGGAATTCTTCTCCGATCAGAAAAGCCTGAGCAAGACCATCAGGAGAAGGCTGTTCCGCATAAGAGATTTTAAGCCCTAAGTGTTCACCAGTGCCAAAGAGATCCTGGTACAGATGAAGATCTTTTGGTGTGGAAATAACAAGGATTTCACGCAACCCGGCGAGCATCAGCACCGAAAGCGGGTAATAAATCATGGGCTTGTCGTAAATCGGTACAATCTGCTTTGAGATACTTTTCGTCAGCGGATATAACCGTGTTCCGGCACCTCCGGCCAGGATAATTCCTTTCATAGGTCTATAGATTTTGCAACTGTTTAAAATAGGCAATCGTTTTCAGAAGTCCTTCCTCAAGATGAATCTTAGGTTCCCATCCGGATAACTCCTGTTTAGCAAGTGAAATATCCGGCTGTCGTCGTGTAGGGTCATCCTGCGGCAATGGCATGAAAATCAGCTTCGACCGCGCACCGGTCAATTCAATGACCTTCTCTGCCAGCTCCCGGATGGTAAACTCCTTGGGATTACCAATGTTAACGGGCCCGACAAATTCATCGGCGGTTGCCATCATCCGTGTCATGCCCTCAATGAGGTCGTCGACATATTGAAAACTCCGCGTCTGATTCCCATCGCCATATATGGTGATGTCTTCATTATGAAGAGCCTGGATAATAAAATTGGAAACCACCCTTCCATCCTGCGGATGCATCCGCGTTCCATAGGTATTAAATATGCGTATGATTTTAATCCTCACGTTGTTTTGATGATGGTAATTCATGAAAAGTGATTCGGCACACCTTTTCCCTTCATCATAACACGACCGCAACCCGATCGGATTTACATGACCCCAGTAATCTTCCGTCTGCGGATGGATTTTGGGATCACCATATACCTCACTGGTTGAGGCCTGGAGGATTTTAGCCCTGATTCTCTTGGCCAGACCCAGCATATTTACCGCTCCCATAACCGATGTCTTTATTGTTTTTATGGGATTATATTGGTAATGAATTGGCGATGCCGGGCAGGCCAGGTTGTAAATTTCATCAACCTCTATAAAAAACGGTTCGGTCACATCATGACGGATCAATTCAAAGTATGGATTATCAAGAAGATGCACTACGTTTTTCTTGCTTCCGGTGAAATAGTTGTCGAGGCAGATTACTTCATGGCCTTCATTGAGCAACCGTTCACACAAGTGGGAGCCGATAAAACCGACTCCCCCCGTGACTAATATTTTTTTCATTATTGATATATATTATCTGACTTTCCGACCCATTCCGAAGTATTCAAATCCTACTTCCCGCATTTCATCCGCGTCATAAATATTTCTTCCGTCAAAAACCACATGATTCTTCATCAGTTTAGACATAATCTTATATTTAGGCACACGGAATTCATTCCATTCAGTTAGCAATACCAAAGCATCTGCATCAATAAGTGCCTCATACTGATCATTTACATAGCTGATAACGTCGCCGATTTTCCTTTTTGTTTCATTGATTGCAACCGGGTCATAAGCGACAACATGAGCACCGGCAGCCACCATCTGCTCAATAAATACCAATGCCGGAGCTTCGCGCATATCATCCGTGTTGGGTTTAAATGCCAGGCCCCAGATGGCAATTGTTTTACCAGCCAACTGACCATCAAAGTACTTGCTGACCTTGGTAAACATAACTTTCTTCTGGTCATCATTCACTTCTTCAACCGATTGCAGCACACGCATCTTGTAACCATACTCAGAGGCGGTTTTAATGAGGGCTTTTATATCTTTTGGGAAACAACTTCCGCCATAACCTACACCAGGATAGATAAATTTCGTACCAATACGCGTATCACTGCCGATGCCTTTTCTAACCATGTCAACATCAGCACCAACGATCTCACACAGGTTGGAAACATCATTCATGAAACTGATTTTTGTAGCCAGCATCGAATTTGCTGCATATTTTGTCATCTCAGCCGATGGGATATCCATAAAAAGCAACGGATGTCCGTTCAGAACAAATGGCTTGTATAAACGGGCCAGTGTCTTTTCTGCCATTTCCGTATCAACACCGCAAACTATCCGGTCGGGTTTTAAAAAGTCAGCAATAGCAGACCCCTCCTTTAGGAACTCAGGATTAGAAGCCACATCAAATTCAATATCCACACCTCTCTTGACAAGCTCCTGTTTTACTGCTTCCCTGACCTTGACGGCAGTACCAATCGGAACCGTACTTTTGGTGACTATTACCATGTAATGATCCATAAACCTGCCAATGTCTTTTACCACACCTAAAACATAGCGCAGATCAGCACTCCCGTCCTCATCGGGCGGGGTTCCAACAGCTATGAATACCACATTAGCCTCTACCAGGCTCTCTTCGATTTTAGTCGTAAAGAAAAGACGCTCCTTCTCAACATTCCTCTTGATCATGTCGTCCAAACCTGGCTCGTAAATAGGCAGATGGCCATTATTCAACATGTCAATTTTATTCTGATCGATATCAACACAAGTGACAGTCACACCGGTTTCGGCAAAACAGGTTCCGGTAACAAGGCCAACATAACCGGTACCTACAATGGAGATTTTCATAAAAGTTTAGTTTGGTAAATACTTGTTGTCTATCGAAATAATAGGCCGATCTGCCGCTATAAATCGACGCTCTAATATAGCAGTATCCCATAAGTATGTCAATACTTCCTGGAAAATTATGACGAACGCCGCGCTAATAAATGAAAAGCATAATCTGATAAGCCAAATTGTTATATTTTTACTATCACTGAAACCGGAAGCTGGCCGGATATTTAAATCTATTGAACATGAAAAGGAAAATAAATGTATTCCTGATTTTTGGCGTGGCTTCTGTTATGGCGGTGTTAGTTTATTTGTTCACCATGGGTCACCGTGAAACCTACACCACCTATTCAACCATTTATACAGGGATTGCGACCAATGCTCAGTTTGATAACCTGATCAATATTATTAAAAGCCGCGAAACCCTGGAGAAGACTGCAATCCGCCTGATGGCCCAGCATCTTATTCTGACTGAGCCGGATCCAGGATATTGCCTTCCGGAGACATGGCGAAAATTGATGTCGGAAGTTCCGGTGGAAATTAAGCGAATGGTTGAAATCAGTTATTCAAAGCCGCCTGATAACCCTAAAAAAGACACGGTTTTGCCCCGGGTGAAAACAAAATATTATACGATTAAAGCTGGCGATAGTCCTTTTGGTGTATGCAAAAAATTTGGATTGACTCTGGATGAATTAAATCGTCTGAATTCCCCAATGCCTCCATTTAACGGGGGTCAGCGACTGATAGTAGGAACTCTTTCGGAACCAAATTGGGTAGATACCGTCCTGACTAAAGAGGTGCCGGTAGAGATTGCTGATATTGTGAGCGATGAAAATTTGTTGCGTTACGAACGTCTTGTTAAAGCCATGACAGATTTCAAGGATGCTAATCAGGAAAACTACCTTTTTAAAACCCTTCAGTCTTCAAATCCATACTATGGCGTTCAGAAAATATCAGAAGTAAGAGTAACACGCATACAGAGCTCCGACTTGCTCAAATTGTCCTTTGACTCAAACGATCCGGCTGTCTGCATGCAAACCCTGAAAATTCTTACGGATGTATTCAGATCTCAATATCAAAACTTGGTGCAGTCCGATATTCAGATTATCGACAACCCCGTTTATCCTGTAAAACCAAATGCATCCAGACGGATGATAACGGTTATCGCCGCTATTATGGCCGGATTAGTGATAACTGCCTTTTTGATAATTCTGTTGGAGTTTCTTGATACCAGCATAAAATTTCCCGGTCGCCTTGCAGAGCTTTCCGGACTGAAACTGATCGGGGCATTTCCCTGGATACCTGCCAAACCGGATAATCGAATTAATTATCCTCTCATTTCATCACGTGCCATTGACCTGATTACTCAAAGAATTCGCCTCGAGGATCTCCGGCAGAAAAACCGCGGTGAGCAACCATTTATTTTGTTTTTTATCAGCACCCGGGAAAATGAAGGCAAAACATATCTGGCAACCAGGGTGGTGGAGAAACTCCGCGCCAGTGGATCTAAGGTGTTGTATATTAAACCCCTGGAAACGAATTCGACTGATGAGGTTAAACTGCAGTTTAATAGTTTCGATCAGCCTTTGCAGGCATGGGACTATGAATATGCTGTTCCTGATAATTTTATCAGTATCCGGAATATCAATGAATTGCTACGGAATTATACTTTCCTGACGAAAGGTTATCACTATCTGGTAATCGAACTGCCAGCATTGCTGGTACAGGAATATCCGGCCACCATGACTCAATCAGGCCACCTGGCGATTATGGTCGCCCGTGCAACGAGAGCCTGGAACAAGGCTGATGATGAGGTGGTTAAATTATTTCAATCATCTATAGATCACCCTGTTTTAGCCTTGTTGAACGGATGTCAGGTGGATCAGTTGAAGTCTGTTATCGGAGAAATACCCAAGCGAAGCCGCCTGTCTTTTGGATGATTATTTATCTTAGTTATGTGTTCGTCTTTATTTCGCCATCTTTAGAAAAATCCTTACCTTTGCGCCCAAGTTTATCAAAATAATGTCTAACGCATTAATTAATTGAGTTTTACAAAATGTCCGAAATTGAAAAAAAATCATTGGAAGAGGAAGCCGAACAAATTCTGAATCCGGCTACCGAATCGGCCCAAGAGGCAGAAAATCAAGAAGTCGAAGTTGATCTCAGCTTTGATGATGGAGAAGTAGTTCTTCTGGAAGAAGAATTGGAAGAAGATGATTTTATTCCCGAAGAAGAAGAAGGTGATGTTGATGTTGAGGAAGAAGAAGAAGTTGATGTAGTTCAACTGTTATCTGCGACCCAACTGACCGGTCAGGAATTTGACTGGGATAAGTACGAAGCAGAACAGGATGGATACAGCGCTGAAGAACGTTCCCAGCTGAAAGCTATGTTTGATCAGACCCTTTCAGTTGTTGGAGCCAATGAAGTAATTGACGGAACGATTGTTTTCATGAACAAACGTGAAGTTGTGGTCAACATCGGTTACAAATCCGAAGGTGTGGTCAGCTTGAACGAGTTCCGTTATGATCCTGACCTTAAGATTGGTGACAAGGTTGAAGTGTATGTGGAAACTCTTGAGGACAAAAACGGACAGTTAGTCCTTTCTCACAAGAAAGCCCGTGCCCTGCGTTCATGGGATCGGGTTAACGACGCCTATGAGAAGAGTGAAATCATTAAAGGTTACATCAAATGTCGTACAAAAGGTGGCATGATCGTCGATGTCTTTGGCATTGAAGCATTCCTGCCCGGTTCGCAAATTGATGTAAAACCAATTCGTGATTATGATATTTTTGTTGGAAAGACTATGGAATTCAAGGTTGTAAAAATCAATCATGAATTCAAGAATGTGGTTGTTTCACACAAAGCACTTATTGAAGCCGAACTCGAAATCCAGAAACAGGAAATCATTTCCAAGCTTGAAAAAGGACAGGTCCTCGAAGGAACTGTTAAAAACATTACCTCTTACGGGGTATTTATTGATCTCGGAGGAGTCGATGGACTTATTCACATTACCGACCTTTCCTGGGGCCGCGTAAATCATCCCGAAGAAATCGTTACCCTTGATCAGAAGATCAATGTGGTAATCCTCGATTTTGATGATCACAAAAAACGTATTGCACTTGGCCTGAAACAATTGACCCCGCATCCATGGGATTCTCTTGATGCCAACCTCAAAGTTGGTGATGTAGTTAAAGGGAAAGTTGTTGTTATGGCTGATTATGGGGCATTTGTTGAAATTACAGCCGGTGTTGAAGGACTTATTCACGTATCCGAAATGTCATGGTCACAGCATCTGCGCAGCGCTCAGGAATTCCTGAAGGTTGGAGATGAAATTGAAGCCGCTATTTTGACACTGGACCGTGAAGACAGGAAAATGTCGTTGGGTATCAAGCAGATGCGTCAGGATCCATGGTCGAATATCGAAAACAGATATCCGATTGGTTCACATCATACTGCTAAAGTTCGGAACTTTACCGGTTTTGGTGTATTTGTTGAAATCGAAGAAGGTGTGGATGGTTTGATTCATATCTCCGACCTTAGCTGGACGAAGAAAATTAAACATCCTGCTGAATTCTGCTCCATCGGAGATGAAATTTCAGTTGTTGTATTAGAAATCGACAAGGAAAACCGCCGGTTAAGTCTTGGCCATAAACAACTTGAGGAAAATCCATGGGACGTTTTTGAAACTATGTTCTCTGAAGGTACGCTCCATGAAGGTACGATTATCAGCGTATTCGACCGTGGTGCAGTTATAGCATTGCCTTACGGTGTTGAAGGCTTTGCTACTCCAAGGCACCTGATCAAGGAAGACGGAACCCAGGCAAAAGCCGAAGAAAAACTGATGTTTAAGGTTATTGAGTTCAACAAGTCAGCAAAACGGATTATCCTCTCACATAGCCGTGTTTTCGAAGATGAAAAACGTGCAGAGGAGACGGTTGAACGTAAGCAAAAACCTATTGTTGAAAAAGCTGTCAAAAAGCCTAAACCCACCATGGAATCAACAACCCTTGGTGATATTTCCGAACTCGCTGCCCTGAAAGACAGGATGGAAGCCGCTGAGCAGATCGTGATTAAAAAAAGCCAGGCTAAAAAAGCAGCTGCAGAGCAACCCGTTCCCGAAAAATCAATAATGGAGCCGGAAATTTCCGAAGCACCTGCTCAGGAAATTGCCAAAGCACCAACCAAGGAAATTGCCGACGCACCAACCAAGGAAATTGCCGAAGCACCAGCTCAGGAAATTGCCGAAGCTCCAGCCAAGAAAATTGCCAAAGCTCCAGCCAAGAAAATTGCCAAAGCCACCAAGTCTCCTGTGAAAACAAGGAAAAAGAAGGAAAAATCACAGGAACCAGAAGTTACAGCAGAGAAGGAGGTATAATACGGATGAAGTTTTCCCTGACAATACTGGGAAGCAGTTCCGGAATTCCTACTGCCAGCCGAAATACGACCGCTCATGTGCTTAACGTGCATGAGCGGTTTTTCTTAATTGACTGCGGTGAGGGAACTCAGATGCAGTTCAGGAAATTTCATATTCGCTTTGGTCGCGTTCACCAGATTTTTATCAGTCACCTGCATAGCGATCATATACTCGGACTGTTCGGATACCTCGCTACCCAAACCATTATCGGCAGAAAAAAGGAGATAGAAATCTTCGGCCCGCCGGATCTTGAGAAATTTGTCAGAAATCATTTTTCGCTTTTCCCTGAATCACTACTTCTGCCAATTGTTTTTCATTCGCTTGATCAATCCGGCGTTTTTAACATATTTGAGGATAAAGCGGTTGAGGTCACATCATTTCCTGTGAAACACCGGATCCCAACGTGGGGCTTTTTGTTCAGGGAAAAACTCAATGGTAGAAACAATTTGCTAAACAAACCCAGGACATTTGCCTATTGCACGGACACCATTTTTGATCCTGGGTTGGCAACCGTTTTTGCGGGATGCGATCTGCTATACCATGAGGCTACTTATGGGCATAAGGAATTGAACCGTGCAGTTTCTACTGCCCATTCTACTGCGAGGCAGGCAGCAGAACTTGCCCTTTTGGCCGGGGCAAAAAAACTGGTGATCGGCCATTTTTCGGCTCGATATAAGGACACCGCAATTCTTTTAAATGAAGCCAGGGAAATTTTTCCAGAGACCATCGAGGCAACCGATGGATTGACCATTGATGTTCCAAGGCTTCACTCCGGCTTCTGATAATTCCTCATGATCTTCCATCCTCATCACTGGACAAATGCCAGCCAGAGGGAAAAGCATCCTCAACAGCCTGCCAGCAGATTTACAGTTCATCCCTGAAATTCAACATTTCGGCAACTATTATTTTTACACGTCGGCGGATGCTCTCAAATTTGCAGCATGATTCTGATAAATATTTAAGCATAGTGCATAATGAAGAATTACTTACTCTTTCTCGTTTTTAACATGGTCACTTTAAATGCATACAGCCAAACGACCATTTCGGGAACCGTGCGGCAGCAAAATGGCGGCATCCTGCCCGGGGTCAATATTTTTTTACAGGGGACCTATGATGGCGTTTCCAGCGATACCAGCGGATGCTTCAGTTTTAAGACTTCAAAAACAGGAAAGTTTGTAGTAATGGCTACGTTTTTGGGCTATGAACCATTTGCCAAAGAAATTGAACTGTCGGGTGCGCCCGTCAATCTTGCAGTTGAACTGAAGGAAACATTTAACAAGTTAACTGCGGTCACCATTACCGCCGGCACTTTTGCGGCCGGCGACAGAAAGCAGGCAAATATCCTGACGCCGCGCGATATGATCACCACGGCAGGCGCTGAGGGCGATGTGTATGGCGCATTGCAGACATTGCCGGGTACCACCACTAATGGCGAATCGGGGAAACTGTTTGTAAAGGGCGGCGATAGCGAGGAATCGAAAACCTTTATCGATGGAACGCTCGTGTATGCCCCCTATAGCTCTGCGGCGCCAAACATGTCGGTCAGGGGCAGGTTCAACCCGTTTATGTTCAAGGGGACGATCTTCAGCACAGGTGGCTATTCGGCTGAATACGGACAGGCATTATCGTCGGTGCTCTTGCTGAACACCAACGATATGCCCGCTGAAGAGCAAATCGACCTCTCGTTTATGTCGGTAGGACTGGGAGTGGCCGGTACCAAGCTTTGGAAAACAGGGGCTGCCACCGCAACGCTATCCTACAACAACCTGACCCCTTACATGTGGGTGGTGCCGCAAAATTACCAATGGGTGCGTTATCCTGAGAATACGGAAGGCGCTTTCAGCCTGAGGCAAAAAACCGGGAAGACAGGGATGTTCAAACTCTATGGCAGTTATGGAAATTCCAGGTACACAATCGGGCAGGTAGACCTGAACCAGGAAGGGAAATCTTACGATTATGCGCTAAGTAATGATAATTATTTTTTAAACGCCTCCTGGAGAAGCAACCTTGGGCAGAAATGGACCATAGCATCTTCCGCTTCCTTCACGAACAATAAGGATGATGTGGGTTACGACACTATTTCATTGAATAAGCTGCTTCGTGGGGCTCATGTGAAGAATGTATTATCGCATCAATTCAGCGATAGGATCAACTTACGGTTTGGTGCTGAGTTTTTCACCAAAACCTACTCGCAAAAATACCTTACTTCAGCCCATTCGATTTTCAACGACTATACCAGCAATACGGTTTCCGGATTTGCCGAAGCCGAACTTTATGCTTCTGCGAAATTTGTGACCCGCCTGGGTACCCGAGTGGAATATTCGGATTACCTGCAGCGTGCAAACCTGGTTCCCCGGATATCCATGGCTTTTAAGGTGACTAAATCAAGCCAGTTCTCCCTGGCCTATGGCTGGTTTTACCAGGATCCCTCCGACGATTACCTGCTATATACTGACAAACTTGATTACGAAAGGGCCGACCATTACACGTTGAGTTACCAGACCGCACAAAACGACCGTACCTTCCGCACAGAGATTTATTACAAGGACTATAAAGGTCTGGCAAAACTGAATAACAATGCATTCTATTTGCCCGACAGTTATTCCAACACGGGCTTTGGCTATGCCACAGGGCTGGATGTGTTCTGGCGGGATAAAAAGACAATCAAAAATGGCGATTATTGGGTGTCATATTCGTACATCGATACCAAACGTGACTACAGGGATTATCCCATAGAAGCAATCCCCGGATTTGCCAGCAAACATAACTTTGCAGCAGTATACAAACATTGGTTCGGCAGTATCCGGTCATACCTGAGTGTGAATCTCAAATATTCTTCGCCCCGGGTTTACAACAATCCTAATTCGGAGGTATTTAACGGCGAACACACAAAGCCTTACCGAAGTGTGGATGTTAGCTGGAGCTTCTTGTTCAGGCAGAATATTATCATTTATGCAGCAGTTACCAATGTATTCGGCTTTAAACAAGGTTATGGATACTCGTTTGCAAGCTCAAAGAATTCGGATGGCTTTTACAGGAGTTCACCCATAATCCCGGGTGCAGACAGATTTTTTCTGGTGGCATGTTTTATAACGCTCACCCGGAAAGGAGAGGCCAATCAAATAGATAAAATAGAGTAATCAATTTATAAAACCAATAACATTTCAAAAAATTAACCATGAAAAAAATCATTTTATCTATCGCAACCCTCTTGACGGCCTTAACCGGCATGTCGCAGAGTAAAGAATTTGCCACCGCCATGGGTGAAGCATTAAGCCAATATGCAAATTGTAAAACCATCGACGACTTCCAGGCACTCGGCAACAGGTTCAGTTTAATTGCCAATGCCGAAAAAACCGAGTGGCTTCCGTTTTATTACCATTCATATTGCTACATCATAATGAGTTTTATGGAACCGGCGGATTCAGTTAAGAAGGACAGTTATCTTGATGTAGCTGAACAATCCATCACTAAAATGATTGAACTTGCACCTAAAGAATCCGAAATATATGCCTTGCAATCAATGCTGTATTCGGCACGATTAATTGTAAATCCAATGGAACGCGGTCAGGAATACAGTGCACTTTCGGCGCAGTCTATTGGTACGGCCCTCGGTCTGGATGCCAATAATCCACGGGCAAAATTCATAAAGTTGCAGAATGATATGGGAACCGCGCAGTTCTTTGGAAAAGATCCAAAAGAATATTGTCCGCAAGCCTCCGAACTACTTGCAAATTGGGATATCTACAAAGTAAAATCGCCGCTTTACCCTTCATGGGGCAAAAACCAGGTAGCAGGGATCGTAGCGGGCTGTAAATAGGGACCATTATTATCCATAACTTTACAATCAGCTGGCAGCTTTGATATTAAATATTTTTTTTGATAAGCATTCATTAAAATGGGAAAGATCAGACAATTATTACACCCTTTAAAGATTAAGCAATTAATTCTTGCCAATATTTTATTGGGGCTCGTAATTGTTACCCTATTTATGCAGGGGTCCTTTGATAGTTATCAGAACTTCCTGATTGGTTCATTATGGGCGTTTATCATCTGTATTACACAATGGTCGGGTCTGGTTTTGATCTTTTATTTAATCGATCTCAGAATAAAGTGGATCGAACAGCCGGTACTTCGCTCCATTATTGGAATTGTAACGATGGTAGGCTATTCTGTATTTGCTTTTATTGCAGTGCAATTCACCATGTTCTATATCTTGTATCGCATTGTTCCCGCTGGTGCCTGGCAATCGGTTTCGCATTCGATTATTTATGTACTCCTGATATCATTTATTATTTCGCTTACTTTTACGGCTATTGGTTTCTTTAAAGCCTGGAAAAAAGCGCTGATAAATGCCGGGAAACTGAAATCAGAAATGATGGCCTACAAATACGAGTCCCTGCGAAACCAGATAAATCCGCACTTTCTGTTTAATAGTTTTAATGTGTTGAGCGATCTGGTGTATGCTGACCAAGCCATGGCTGTTAAATTCATTCAACAGATGAGCGACCTTTTTCGGTATGTATTGGATAGCCGGGATAAAGAACTGGTGCCGCTTACAGAGGAAGTGGAATTTATGCATTCATTTACATACCTGTTAAAAACCCGGTTCGAGGACAAGCTGAATATTATTGTCGATCTGCAGGCTGAACCGGGCGAATACATTGTGCCTATGACGCTGCAATTGCTGGTGGAGAATGCCGTGAAGCACAACGAAATATCTGAAGCGTATCCTTTAAGCATCAGCATTCGCAAAAACGGGGATTACCTGGAAGTGGAAAATTCATTGCAGATAAAGGTTGTAGGAGGGGACTCGAAAAGAACAGGATTGAGAAATATAGAACAGCAGTTCAGCTTTTTTACGGATAAGCTGATAGAAATCAACAATTCAAACGGCAAATTTTTGGTGCGTGTTCCCGTCCTAAAAGCAGCGGAGAAATGAATGTTATCATCCTCGAGGACGAAGCGCGTGCAGCGAACCACCTCGCAAGGCTCATCGTCAAAATAGCTCCGGATATGAAGATTGTCGCCAGGCTCGAATCGGTGCGCGATGCGGTTCCATTTCTGCATGCCAACACCAATATCGGCCTTATCTTCTCCGATATACAACTGGCCGATGGGCTGAGCTTCGAACTATTCCAGCAGGTTCCGGTAAAATGTCCGATCATTTTCACCACAGCCTACGATCATTATGCCATAGAGGCTTTCAAAACAAACGGTATCGATTATCTTTTAAAACCGATAGAAGAGGAGCGCTTGCATAAAGCAATAGAAAAGGTAAAGCAGTTCACCCCCGTGCTTTCTTTGGAGGAGATACTGGCCCTGGCCAATGCCTCAGCAAATAAAACTTACAAATCACGCTTTATGGTGAAGGTGGGCGATAAGATTAAAAGTATTCCGATCGAAGAAATCCTGGCGTTCTATAGCCTGGAGAAAGCAACATTTATACTTACAACTTCCAACCGAAATTATTGCATCGATTACGCACTCGACCAGCTGGAAGCCTTATTGGATCCCAACATTTATTTTAAGATTAACAGGAAATATATCGTTTCCATACAGGCCTGCACCAATATCCTGGCCTGGACCAACAGCCGCCTCCGGCTAAAAATCGAAGGCATCAACGATCAGGATATCATTGTTGCCCGCGAACGCGTTCAGGATTTCAAGAACTGGCTGGACAGATAGTGGTTAATCGTAAGATACTATATTTTATCTTCACGCCTTACCTCATAATGTTGAGATTTTTTATCAAAACGAGAAAGTAACATTTGAGCTTCCTTCGGAACGACTGCTTTTTCATAGTCTTCGCCAGCAAATACTCTAACAGAATCGATTGAGTCGAACCACATAATTGTTATAAATTCAACTTCATTTTCAAGATTACGTTTCAGTAATTGAATGCCTTTGTATCCTATAATTTTACGGCTGTTAATACCAACAAAAATTTCACTCTTAAGAAGATTCTCGTATGCATCTGCATTATCAAATTCTGCAAAATCCATGTTTTAAAGATTTGATTATACTCTCCTCTTATTACAAAATCCTTCTGCCTGGCAGGTGGTGGTCAAATTTTATATATTATTGTGCAACAACTACGATTGCCATGGAAGACAC
>JBBAAF010000057.1:0-22436 GCA_041658425.1 Bacteroidales bacterium
GAAAAATACGCTCTCAACCGAACTTTCGGAATTTTTTCGAAATGGGCTCCGGATCAACTTTATGTGCGCGAAATATCATTTTGAAAATTTTTATTAATCAGAGTAGACTCAACTTTTTTACTTTACTATTTCAAAAGGTTTTTCATATTCACCTTAGTGCCCACCAACTCACGCAGAGCTGAAATGGCCACCCTTTCCTGCTCCATTGAATCACGGTTACGGATGGTCACGGTGTTATCCTGACAGGTCTGATGATCCACCGTCACGCAGTAAGGCGTTCCGATGGCATCGTGCCGGCGGTACCGCTTGCCGATCGAGTCTTTCTCATCGTACTGGCAGTAAAAGTCGAATTTCAAGTCATCAATGATCTGCCTTGCAATCTCGGGCAGGCCATCTTTTTTAACCAACGGGAAAACGGCGAGTTTTACCGGAGCCAGTGCCGGCGGGAGTTTCAGAACCGTACGGATATCTGTGCCGCCTTCAGCCGTGGGTGCCTCCTCCTCGGCAAAAGCTGCCGAGATCACGTGCAAAAACATCCTGTCGACCCCGATGGAGGTTTCAACGACAAAAGGAACATACGATTCGTTGGTTTCCGGATCGAAATATTGAATTTTGCGGCCCGAGAATTCCTGGTGACGGCTCAGATCGAAATCGGTGCGGGAGTGAATCCCTTCCACCTCTTTGAATCCGAACGGGAATTTATATTCGATATCGGTTGCAGCGTTCGCATAATGCGCCAGTTTATCATGATCGTGAAAGCGGTAATGCTCCGGATTGAAACCCAGTGCCCGGTGCCACTGGATCCGGATAGCTTTCCAGTATTCGAACCATTTTAGTTCTTCACCCGGTTTCACAAAAAACTGCATTTCCATCTGTTCGAATTCGCGCATGCGGAAAATGAACTGCCGGGCCACGATCTCGTTACGGAAAGCTTTTCCGATCTGGGCAATCCCGAACGGCAGCTTCATCCGGCCGGTTTTCTGTACATTCAGATAGTTCACAAAAATTCCCTGAGCCGTCTCCGGACGAAGGTAAATTTTTAGTGCTCCGTCTGCGGTAGAGCCCATCTCGGTGGAAAACATCAGGTTAAACTGGCGAACTTCGGTCCAGTTGCGGGTACCGGAAACCGGACAAACGATTTCACTGTCGATAATGATCTGCCGGAGTTCAGTGAGATCGCCATCGTTCAGTGCTTTTGCAAACCGGGTATGCAGTGCATCAATCTTGACCTGAATTTCAGTCACTCTTGGATTGGTTTGCCGGAACATGGTTTCATCGAAAGAATCACCAAACCGTTTGCGTGCTTTCTCGATCTCCTTTTCGATCTTCCCCTCCATTTTAGCCATCTCATCCTCAATCAGCACATCGGCACGATAGCGCTTTTTAGAATCTTTGTTATCAATGAGCGGATCATTGAAGGCATCCACATGTCCGGATGCTTTCCAGATGGTAGGATGCATAAATATGGCGGAATCAATCCCCACCACATTTTCATGCAGCAGGACCATTGATTCCCACCAATATTTTTTGATATTATTCTTAAGCTCAACCCCGTACTGGCCATAATCATACACAGCACTCAGTCCGTCGTAAATCTCCGATGACTGGAAAACAAAACCATATTCCTTACAATGGGAGACCAGCTTTTTAAATATTTCTTCTTGATTCATAATGAAACTATCGGTATATCAGGCTCCAAAAATAGGGTAATTCCTTAATTTATCCGATTTTTGCACCGATGGAACACAAAACTGATTTTTTGGTAGTCGGCAGCGGGCTCGCAGGAATGTCCTTTGCGTTGCAGGTTGCCGAATTTGGGAGTGTTATTTTGCTCAGCAAAACAAACCTCGAAGAAACAAATACCTGGTATGCCCAGGGTGGCATTGCCTCGGTGATGTACGCCCCGGATAACCCGGAAAAGCATGTTCAGGACACCCTCATTGCCGGCGACGGGCTATGTGATGAGAAGATCGTGAGAATGGTGATAAATGAGGCACCGGAGCAGATCAAGTCATTGATCGGATGGGGCGCCAATTTTGATAAAAATACCGATGGTAAGTTTAACCTGAACCGCGAGGGAGGGCATTCGGAGTATCGAATTTTGCATCACAAGGACAGCACAGGAGTGGAGATCATGCGCGCGCTTTCGGGCCGCGTCAGGGCTCATCCAAATATCACGATCATGGAGAAGTCCTTTGCGCTCGATCTGATCACACAACATCATCTGGGAACACCGGTGTTCCGCGGCAATCCGGAAATCGAATGTTACGGAGCCTATACTTTTGATATCGAAAATAACCGGATTGATACCATTCTGTCCAAAATCACCCTGTTAGCCACCGGCGGGAGCGGGTATATTTATCAGACAACCACCAATCCTCCGATTGCAACGGGCGATGGAATTGCCATGGCTTATCGGGCTAAAGCCTATGTGGATCATGTTGAATTCTTTCAATTTCACCCCACAAGCCTGTATAATCCCGGAGAACGTCCGTCATTCCTGATTTCTGAGGCCGTCCGCGGCTTTGGTGGGATACTTAAAACCCAGGATGGCGAGGAATTCATGAACAAATATGACCCGCGCGGATCCCTGGCCTCAAGGGACATCGTGGCCCGTGCCATAGATACGGAACTGAAAAACCGCGGTGAGGATTTTGTTAATCTGGATTGCACTCACATTGAGCCCGAAAGCTTAAAGACTCATTTTCCGAATATATACAAGAAATGTCTTTCCATTGGGATCGATATGACCCGGGTACCTGTGCCGGTTGTTCCTGCCGCACACTATTTCTGCGGTGGTATCCGTACCGATGAAAATGGCCAAACCACCATCTGTAATCTGTATGCCGCGGGCGAAGTGGCCTGTACCGGTTTACATGGCGCAAATCGTTTGGCATCCAATTCGTTGCTTGAAGCAGTGGTTTTTGCCCACCGGGCAGCCATTGATTCGGGCCGGAAACTGCCAAAGCTGAATCACCAGAAAGAAATACCACCCTGGAACGATGAGGGAACACGCAATCCCGATGAAATGGTACTGATCACACAAGGTACCAGGGAGTTGCAGCAGATTATGACCAACTATATGGGTATTGTCCGTACCAATGCCCGTCTGAAAAGGGCCCTTGACCGCATCTATATCCTCTATCGTGAAACCGAGGAACTTTATGGCCAGTCAACAGTATCAGTAAAACTCTGTGAGCTGAGGAATGCCATTAAAGTGGCTTACCTTATCGTCAAACATGCCCGCCAGCGCAAGGAAAGCCGGGGACTGCACTATAACCTGGATTACCCGAAACAGAGCAAAGCGTGAGGACGTTAAGGGGCACCTCGTTAAGGCATAAAGGTTCCCGCCTTCCGGGAATGACAGGAGCAAACGCATAAATCCTGCAAAAGCACTGTCATCCCCGAAGGCAGGGACCTCTTGACGCTACTCCGAGCCCCCTTGTCATTCCCGCGAAAGCGGGGACCTTTTGACGCTGCCAGTGCAGTTAGAAGCTGCGAAACCCAATTATCTCCCTCACATCCCGCAAAGTCCTGGATGCACTGGCCCGGGCTTTTTCGGCTCCCATTTTTACCGCTTTCGCCAGATAGGCATCATCGGCCTGAATTTCCAGAATCCGGGTCCGGATTGGAGCTGTTAACTGGATAATATCCGCAGATAATTGTTTTTTCAAATCACCATAGCGGATCTGGCATTTTGCATATTGCTCCCTGAAATGAATCACGGTTTCAGGTGCACTGGCCACCTCCATCAGTTTAAAAAGATTTTCAATGGCTTCGGGAGGAGTCTGTTTCATTTCGGTTGGACCGGCATCGGTAACTGCCCTCATCACTTTCTGATGAATCGTTTTTGCATCATCAGCCAGGTTGATTGCATTCCCTTCAGATTTCCCCATTTTTCCGGATCCATCCAAACCGGGGATCTTTATCAGATTACCGCTGAAGCTAAAACCTTCAGGCTCCGGGAAATACTCCGTTCCATAAATCGTATTAAACCGCCGGGCAAACCGCCGGGCCATCTCGATATTCTGCTCCTGATCCTTACCAACCGGGACTTTATTCGCTTTATGGATTATAATATCTGTAGCCATCAGAACAGGATAGGTGAGCAAACCGGCATTTATGTTATCCGGCTGTTTTCTTACCTTTTCTTTAAAAGTGGTGGTTCGCTCAAGTTCACCAATATAGGCATTCATGTTCATCAGTAAATACAGCTCGGCAATTTCCGGAATATCACTTTGAACATAAAGGGTAGCAATTTCAGGATCAATCCCGCAGGCCAGGTATTCCGATAAAACCGTTTTCACATTTGCATGAAGGTCCCTGGGATGCGGATGAGTGGTCAATGAATGCCAGTCGGCGACAAAAAAATAGCAGTTATATTCATGCTGCATCCGTACAAAGTTCCGTATTGCGCCAAAATAATTACCCAAATGAAGGTTTCCGGTCGACCGGATTCCGCTTAATACCGTTTCTTTCATGCTGATTTTGTTCTGTATAAACGGTCGCAAAGATAGAAATTCCTCCTTTAGTCTGGTTTGATTACCTTTGATATTGATTAACCAGTGAGGAGGACCATCAGATGGAAACAACACGTCAATTAAAAATAGCCCGGCTGATCCAGAAAGAATTGGCCGAATACTTCCGGGGGGAAAGCGGTTTGGCCGGACACGGCTCCATGATATCAGTTACCCAGGTGAGGATGAGTCCCGACCTGAGCCAGGCGAAGTCCTATATCAGCGTTTTCCCTTCATCCAGGGCCGAAGAGGTAGTCAAAATATTGGAAGATCAAACTAAAATGATCCGGTTTGAGTTGGGTAAAAAGATAGGGAAACAGGTAAGGCACATCCCGGAATTGCGTTTTTACGTTGACGATTCCCTGGATTATGTAGATAGGATTAGTGAATTATTGAAATAATGAACCTGCCCCTTTTTATCGCTTTCAGATATTTCAAGGCACGCCGGTCGAGGCACATCATTAACTGGATATCCCGGATCTCAGTAGCCGGGATTACCCTTGGCACCATGACCCTTATCATTGTGCTTTCGGTGTTTAACGGCCTTGATCACCTGATCCGGTCGCTTTTCAGTTCCTTCGATCCGGATATCAAAATCACAGCTTATGAGGGGAAAACGTTCAATGCCGATTCGATTCTTCTCAGCCGGGTGCAAGCCATCCCGGGGGTAGCGGATTACTGCCAGGTTCTGGAGGAGAATGCCTTGTTGAAATATCGTGATCGTCAGGCAATAGCCACCGTCAAGGGCGTCGGTCCGGAATTCACCAAAGTTTCAGGCATTGATTCCCTGTTGGTCGATGGGGAGGTCCGTTTAGCTGCCGGCGGTACGCCAATGGGGGTGATCGGCCAGGAGCTTGCCGGCGAGTTGGGTGTCGGGCTCAATTTTATCAATCCGATTCATGTTTATGTACCAAAGCGATCCGGCCGGATTCTCCTGAATCCAATGCAATCCATCAATCATCGATATCTCTTTCCATCCGGGATTTTCGGGGTTCAACAGGATTATGATTCAAAATATCTGATTGTACCTCTGGATTTCGCGCGCGATTTTTTTGATTATTCAGTCGGGGAGGTTAGTGCACTTGAGGTAAAAGTTACAGATACCCGGTTGACATCCAATATTATTAAAAATTTGTCGTCGGTTTTCGGGAAGGATTTCAGGATATCAGACCGGCTTGGCCAGCATACCGATTTTTACCGGGTCATGTCATCAGAAAAATGGGCTATCTTTCTGATTCTTAGTTTTATACTGATGGTTGCCTCTTTTAATACGATCTCCTCATTGACCCTTCTGATGCTTGAAAAGAAAACCGATATGCAGATTTTGCGCAGTATGGGTGCCAGTCAGGTTAAAATCAGGCAGGTATTTCTCTGGGAAGGCTTGTTGGTAACGGGGATCGGGATGGTGATCGGACTGATTCTGGGTGCGGGTTTTTGCCTTTTGCAACAGCAGTTTGGGATCATTCGCTTTCCCAACACCGGTTCATTTGTAGTGAATGTGTATCCGGTAAGGATGCTGTTTACCGATTTTCTGCTGGTCATGCTTTTGGTTGGCGTGATTGGTTTCTTTGCCGCGTGGGTTCCGCTGCGGGTTATGAAGAAACACTATTTTGCAACGGATTCGGCTGATGAATAGGCTGGCAGATGCCCCCATCTTTCCCTGATCAAATCGAGCAGGAGGTTCACCTCTTCGAATGATTCTGCCTGAAGCAATTTCACCCGTGTTTCCCGAAAATCGGGTAATCCTTTGAAATAGACGGCAAAAAACCGGCGCATACTTCTTACTGCGCGAATCTCAGGACGATCCACAGCCGCCATGGCTATATGTTCACGCACCAATTGAACCTGATCCTTAACCAATTGCGGCGGGAGCAGCTCTCCCGTATCTAAATAGTGCCTGACTTCCCTGAATAGCCAGGGTCTACCGATGGCCGCCCGGCCGATCATCACCGCATCCACACCATATTTGTCAAATGCCTGTTTCGCTTTAACGGGTGAATCGATATCTCCATTACCGATAATCGGTATATGAATCCTCGGATTTTGCTTCACCTCGCCGATCAGCGTCCAGTCGGCCTCGCCGAGGTACATCTGGGCACGGGTGCGGCCGTGAATCGTTAATGCAGCAATGCCGGTGTCCTGCAGCTGCTCTGCCAGTTCAACGATAATCTTGCTGTTGTCGTCCCAGCCCAGCCGGGTTTTAACGGTCACCGGAAGATTCGTTGCCTTAACCACTGCGGCAGTCATCTTCAGTAATTGCGGGATGTCGCGTAACATTCCGGCACCGGCCCCTTTCATAGCGATCTTTTTTACCGGACAGCCGAAGTTCAGGTCGATCAGATCGGGCTGATACTGTTCGGCGATTTTTGCCGATTCAACCATCGATGAGATTTCCTTTCCATATAACTGAATCCCATACGGATGCTCTGAAGGATGAATCTCCATTTTCTGAAGGGTTTTATCGATTTTCCGGATAACTGCCTCGGAAGCCACGAACTCCGAGAACATCAGGTCGACACCAAACCGCTTGCATAACAGACGGAAAGGAGCATCCGTAATATCCTCCATGGGTGCCAGAATCAAAGCCCTCTCCGGTAAAACTACAGAACCTATCTTCATGCCGCAAAAGTAGGGATAATAAGCACGAACCTGAAATTTTGTACTTTCACCTGTTTTTCCTCGATAAATCTGATAACAGACTGTGGTGACGCGCCGATTGCTGATCATATTATTTATTGTAATTGCTGGCTTGAGGAGCGCAGACGGCAGACCGCAGACGGCAGATACAACAAAGACGAGCGCTAACCACAGTCAGGTCATGTGGCCCGAATACGCAGCATTCCAGACTCCCCCGAGGCACGACAGTATTATTCCAAAGAGCTTATATATCCGGATAAAGAGTACCGCATATTTTAAAAATAATGAATATAAAAACGCTTTTCTGACTGGCTCTTCACTGCTGGGAATCTATTTCGAACCGGCTCTGGAATATCACCCTGATACCAAAACCACCATCCACGCAGGCGCTCATTTGCTGAAGTACCACGGAGAGGACCGGTTCGAACGGGCAGTGCCCGTGCTGAGTTTGCAATATGATGCGACGGATCATTTCAGCCTGATTTTCGGAACCATATACGGCACCGTCAACCACAACCTGATTGAACCGGTTCAGGATTTCGAAAATTACCTGATCGATAATTATGAGAACGGCCTTGAGCTGTTATGGAATTATCCCCAGTTCCGATCGGATGTATGGTTGAACTGGGAACAATTTCTGAAACCCGGAGATCCATTCCAGGAGCGTTTTACTGCGGGGTCAAACTCCACGTTTATGCTTTTTGACTCGAAGCTGTTCCAGATTACGGCGCCATTCAGCACTGTTTTCAGGCATAAGGGCGGAGAAACTGATGCCACAAATCTTTCCGCCTCCACCCAGCTCAATCTGGTTCAGGGATTACGCCTGAACTGGATCATTATGAATTCCTTTGTGGAATCGGTAGCCATAGCCCAGAATTATGTTGAATTTCTGGAAATCCATCCGGGCGATCAGGTGACTGTCCCATACGGCCATGGCAGCTATAGCCGGTTTTTTTTGGATACAAAAATTGGAAGTTTTGAGGTCGGCTATTGGAAAGCACACAATTTTATATCTCCTCACGGCATGCCGATATTCCAGTCAGTTAGTCAGAAAGACCCGCTTTTTCTCCAATCCGACCGTCAAATGTTGGTTTTAAAATATCAGTTCGAACGCAACCTGACCCATTTTTTAAAATTTGCCTTTCGCTTTGAGCCTTATTATCATTATGATACCGGCCGGATCGATCACTCATGGAGCCTCTATCTGGTTTTCGATGACGAGTTCCTGATTGCCAAAACCAAGCGAAAATAAATAAACATGATGTAGAGACGCATAATTGCGTCTTTGAAATGAAGACGCAATTATGCGTCTCTACACCGGCTCTATCCTATACCTCCAGGGTATACTGACCCAAGGTTCGCCGGCATATTTGATGCCAACCCGGGGGCCTGTGCAGTAGTTTTTTATGAGTGGCCTATCTGCGAGCCAGATTCTGTCTGACAAGACCATATCTTCGCCGTAAAAATCACGCCCCATTTCCAGTTGTTTCGTTACACGGCTCGGACCGATAATATCTCCAACGCCCCGGATTAACAAGGCTTCCGGATGACCTGCCTGTCCGGTTACAATGTTGAACATCCAGTGCACCCCGTAAACCAGGTACATATATATTATACCGCCCCTGCTGAACATCACCCGGTTCCGCTCCGTCATGCCTTTGCTGGCATGGCAGGCAAGGTCTTCCATTCCCCGGTAAACTTCCACTTCGGTGACAGGCAGGCAAATTCTGGTCCCTTCGGGCATTATTCTCACCAGGGTTTTACCCAGGATTTCCGGTGCGATCTCTAGGGCATCCCGGTCAAAAAAGGTATGATCCAGCCGATGGTTCAATAGTCTAATTTTATATCTGAATTCTTCCAGTCGGTAAACTCCAGGCCCCTTTCCAGCACATACAGGTGTTCAAACGGGGTCACCCGCTGATCCGGATCCAAAGCGATCTCAAGGTAAAGTTCTGCATCCCGGAAGCCGGCTTTTTCTGCATCATGCCGGTCGGATGCATAAACCACCCGGCTGATGCGTGACCAGTATACAGCTCCGAGGCACATCGGGCAGGGCTCACAGGATGTATAGAGTGTGGTCCCGGTCAGGTCGAAGGTTTTCAGGTTTTTTGCAGCCAGCCGTATCGTCTGGATTTCAGCATGGGCGGTCGGATCCGGAATGGAGATCACCTGGTTGGCTGATTCGGCCACTGTTTGGCCATTTTTTACAATAACGGCCCCGAACGGTCCTCCGCCAATCGCCACATTTTCCCTGGCCAGTTGTATAGCGCGCGCAAGAAATATCTTATCTGTTTGATTCATTATTTGTTATCGGTTGTGAGTTGTGAGTTGTCGGTTGTGGGGGAGAGGTGGATGACAGGCTTTTCGTTACAGTTCCATCTGCAAAAACAAACAGGCAATAGAAAATGATAAAAAACGCCACTCCGGCCTGAGTTTCAAGGGTATCTTCATTCAGCATTGAAAGCATGGTCACCAGGAAAAACATCATAATAAAATAAGGGGTCTTCCTCTTTTCCAAAATCACCGGGAGAATGATAGCGCTGATTATCAATATAAATCCAATGACTCCAAAAGCAATCAGAAATGTAAGAAACTGATTATGTGCCCTTAACCGCCAGGCAGGATCCAGCGATGAATGCATCTGTTCATATTTTCGCTCAAATGCAATTTTTGTATCACCCGTCCCAACCCCAAATAACGGATGATCCCTGAATATTGCCCAGCCGGTTTTCAGATATTCAAGCCTTTGTGTTACAGAGTGGCCGCTGGGATTGGCTCCCTTCCGGTATTGATCAATTTCCCAGATGGTTTCATAAATGCGGACACTGAATCTTTTGGGGTGTTTGTAAATACAATTAGCAAAACCGCTCTCGATCAGTTTTATGTCTTCAGTTTTCAGTTGCGACACTCCATAGGCATCTTTTCGCAGCCCAAGAGAAGTCAGATACCGGATAAGGGTGTATTTAAGCTCCTGGCCTTTCCGGTCGGGCCCATTGTAATCCATTTTACTCACACTATTCCAGGCATCGCGCAATTCAGGCTCACACTGGTAAAACCCAACATGATATCCGTTCTCAATCATCAGGTTGGCAGTATCGTGCCAGTAAGGGTTTCCTTTAACAGTGGTTAAGTCAAGCTCACCGGTATTGTCTCTGATTGTATAGAAACGTCCGGCCTTATCGGTCAGATAAAATCCGGCTAAAACCGGGATCGTGGCCAAACCAACTATTACAAACCACCTGACAAGAAAATCAGATTGTTTCAAACCCCACCGCAAAGTCAGAAGCATTCCTCCGATGACCAGAATCACCACACCCGTTAATGATTTAAGAAGGAAGAGGAAAATTATAAGGCACAAGGCGCAAGGCACAAGTAAGAATTTATAGCGGGGGGTAGTTTGGTGATCGAAGGCATAATAAAAAAGGATGAATACAGCGAGCACAACCATCAGGGCAAACCGGATATGGGAAATAAACAGGATGGTTTCACGGTCGTTGGTATAAACAGAAGGTCCGATGCCCAGCATGATGCTCAGGCTTACCAGGGCTCCGATAAAAACGGCAACCACAAATCCGCCCAGAATAATCCGCATTTCAGTTTTATCGAGCTGTTTAATACTGCCCAATACCAAAGGCAAAAGAAATAGCGGGAGTTTTATTTTCAGATCACTGAGGCCAAAGGGAACATCTTTTGTGTAAGCCATCGCCAACAAGGGAACAAAAAAAAGGAAGGTGAATATCAAGATCTGGGGGTTTCTCTTGATTCGACGCCATTTTTCATCGAATTTCCCCTCTGCCAGCCAGGTTATGACCAGCAGAATCTGCGCTGCACTGGTCAGATATTTCGACAGTGGCAGGCTGACCACCATCACTAAAAGTAAAAACAGGTAAAGATTCCGGTAATTAGCGTATCGTTTGATCAGATTCTGATTCATATTTGACGAATATGCAACAAATTTAGGTTTTACACAGGTGCAATTTAATAAGTTGTCTGCTTTTGAGCCTGTGATAGAATTAAAAACAGGTTTATTTGTATAAAAAAACAATGTATTCGGTCGGGATATTGTCTGGGCAAGCTAAATGGTCGGAAGTTCTCGCAGAAATGCTGAAAACTTCCGGTTCACGCGTTTCAGGCTGGATCAATCCGCAGGAATCATCACCCCTGGCCATTCAGCAGCTGATTGATTTTTCCGATTTGATATGGATTCCCGAGAAAAGTAACGGGGGTATGGACGAAGCCATACAGGTAATCCGTCGCTCGAGGCACCTTTCGCTTGGTTTTCCTGTGGTTGAATTTATGGATGAAGCGCCCTTTATGGTAAAACTTGCCCACGAAGCACGCGTTCAGGTGCAGGTTGGGCATCATGACTGGCATCATCCCGCATTCCGGAGTTCACTGATGCATATTTTTCAACCGCAGAGTATCCGGATTATTGACTTCCTCCCGGAACTGCCGTCAGAAGAAAGCCACCGGCAGGTTTTTAAAACCATCCTGGCCGATGTCGATCTTGCCCTGGGGCTGTCAGGCAGCACGGTGAGAAGGGTGAGGCCGCATGCCTCCCGCCTTCTGAACGGAACAACCATCCAAGTGGATATCCGGGTTGAATTGCACAATGGATCTGTTATCAATCTGGATATCCGAAAATTTGCCGAAATGCCGGATCGTCGTATTGAGGTCATCCAGTCAGATGGTATAATTCTGATTGACCTGCTGAAAGGGACCAGTCACTTTGAAGAATACCAGGAGACGGATGCCGGGTATTCATTTTCGGGTAAGATTTTGTGGCCTCCGGCAGGCGATGCTTCAGTTATGCTCAGGTCGGATCCGCCCTGCGAAGAAGAGGTGGCCCGTCAGTGCCTGAGTTTCATTCATGCGCTTGAAAGGGGGCACCATTCTCTCTCAAGCCTGGAGGGAGGATTCAAGGCACTTGAGATTACCCGGCAGATAGAAACTAACCTGGGAACCTTTTAACTATCGCTCATACCTTCAGCTATATGCAAACGGGTATAATTTTAACTTTTTCAACATGGGTTGATGAGTTTAAACCTATCAACCTATCAACCTATCAACCTATCAACCTATCAACCTATCAACCTATCAACGATCAACCATTAATTTGTGACCGTTGTATGTATAATAAGTAATCAACTGAGTTTTCAACAAATTAAAAGTTGATAAACTTGGTACGTATAAAAAAAGTTGTATTTTTGCACTCCAATTCGTTCGAGCCTGGCTCGGCGTATTGATTATCAGCTATTAATTTTAAAGGACGGATTAAAGTGAATACGTTAAGCTACAAAACGATCTCAGCCAACAAGGCAACTGTTAAAAAGGAATGGGTGGTGATCGACGCAACCAACGCTGTGTTGGGCCGTTTCTCATCAGAAGTAGCCAGCATTCTTCGTGGAAAGAACAAGGCCAGTTATACCCCTCATGTTGACTGCGGAGACAATGTTATCGTTATCAACGCCGACAAAGTCCGGATGACCGGGAAAAAAATGTCTGACCGTGTAATGTTTTTCTATAGCGGCTATCCGGGTGGTCAGAAAGAAATTACACCCGCTCAGATGCTTGCTAAAGATCCAACCCGTTTGGTTGAGCATGCTGTTAAAGGTATGTTACCGAAAAATCGTTTGGGTCGTGAAGTTTTCAGGAATCTGCATGTTTATTCCGGAAACACACACCCGCACGAAGCCCAGATGCCAAAAATTATCGAATTACAAAAGTAGTACATAAGATTCATGGAACGGATTAACACAATTGGTAGAAGGAAAGCGGCAGTTGCCCGTATTATTCTCAACGAAGGAAAAGGACAGATCACGATCAATAAAAAAGACCTGGCCGACTATTTTCCGCTTTTCCAGCTTCAGCATATTGTAACCCAGCCGCTTAATGTTCTTGAGGTGGCCGGAAAATATGATATCCGCGTCAATCTCGATGGAGGCGGAATCAAAGGACAGGCTGAAGCTCTCCGTCTGGCAATCGCCCGTGCACTGGTGGAAATTGACCCGGAGTGTAAAAAAATTCTCCGTGCCAATGGTTTTCTTACCCGTGACCCGAGAGTTGTTGAACGGAAAAAACCTGGTCAGCCCGGTGCAAGGAAACGCTTTCAATTCTCAAAACGCTAATATCTCTTCATCAAATATGCCCAGAACAAATTTTCAGGAATTACTCGATGCTGGTGTCCATTTCGGCCATCTTAAACGCAAATGGAACCCCAACATGGCTCCCTATATTTTCATGGAGAAGAACGGGATCCATATTATTGATCTGCACAAAACCGCTTTTAAAATCGATGAGGCCGCCGAAGCATTGAAGCGGATAGCCAAATCGGGGCGGAAAATTTTGTTTGTTGCCACAAAGAAACAGGCAAAAGAAATTGTAGCCGAAAAGGTTACACCAACAGGCATGCCTTTCGTTACAGAACGCTGGTCGGGCGGTATGCTCACCAACTTCCCTACCGTAAGGAAAGCTGTTAAAAAAATGATTTCCATCGACAAGATGGCTACTGACGGCACCTTCGATCATATGTCGAAACGCGAACGCCTGCAGGTGACCCGTCAGCGTAATAAACTGGAAAAACTGCTCGGCAGCATCAAGGACCTTACCCGTTTGCCGGCAGCCCTGTTCGTTGTTGACGTATCCAAAGAACATATCGCCGTAAACGAAGCGTATAAACTGAATATTCCGGTATTTGGGATGGTTGATACCAACTCGGATCCTGAAAAAGTGGACTTCGCAATCCCGGCCAACGATGATGCTTCCAAATCGATTGCACTCATCTGCGGAATTATGTGCAAAGCTATCGAAGAAGGCCTGAATGAAAGAAAGGCTGAAAAGGATAAAGAAGAAACGGTGAAGCCGAAAAAACCGGAACCCTCCGAGGAACCAGCCCGCCCAACTGGCAGAAAAACCATTCGCAAGCGCATCTCAACTGAGGTTGCAGCAGGTGATGTGGCAGATGTGGAAGTTTCTGAATAATTTCTAATTTTTAAACATCATGACAGAAATTAAAGCTTCTGACGTTGCAAAATTGCGTCAAATGACCGGTGCCGGTATGATGGACTGCAAACATGCCCTCTCTGAAACCAACGGTGATTTTGATAAGGCTATCGATATTCTCCGGAAAAAAGGACAAAAAGTGGCCAACAAAAGAGCAGACCGCGAAGCCACTGAAGGTGCAGTTATTGCTAAATCCAACAGCGATCATACTTTTGGTGTGTTGCTCGTGCTCAATTGCGAAACCGATTTCGTAGCAAAAAACGAAGATTTCGTCAAAAAAGCCCATCTGTTCGCCGATGCAGCCATAGCTGAGAAAGTCACCACACTCGAAGAATTGAAACAACTTTCTGTTGATGGACATACCATTGAGAGCGAAGTTACCAATATGACCGGTATCATCGGAGAAAAAGTGGATATCTCTTTCTTTAAATCACTTGAATCACCCTTTGTAATGCCTTATGTTCATCCGGGAAACCGTTTGGCTACACTCATCAGCCTTACTAAAAAGGTTGCTGATGAACAGGCTGCCAAAGATGTTGCCATGCAGGTTGCTGCCATGGCCCCGGTAGCTGTGAACAAGGCCCATATCCCACAGGCTATTATCGATAAAGAACTTGAGATTGGCCGTGCAATCGCCATCGAAGAAGGCAAACCTGCCAATATCGTTGATAAAATCGCAGAAGGAAAACTGGGTAAATTCTTCAAGGAGAACACCTTGTTAAGCCAGGATTTCATTAAAGACCACAAAATTTCGGTGGGCGATTACCTGACCCATATCGATAAAGACCTCACGGTAGTGGATTTTATCCGGTTTACCCTGAACGACTAACGAAACTCTTTCGCTCGCGGATATGATACCTGAAAATCCCGGTTACCACCGGGATTTTTTTTTATCTTTCGGCGTTCATACCCATCAAACATGGCAACTTACAAAAGAATTCTTCTGAAATTATCCGGGGAATCGCTCATGGGGCAATCAACCAATGGCATCGATACCGGCCAGCTCGAAAGTTTTACCAGCCAGGTTGCGGAAATCCGTGAACTCGGGGTTCAGATTGGCCTGGTTATAGGCGGTGGAAATATTTTCCGCGGATTATCCGGGGCAAAGGCAGATTACGACCGGGTAAAAGGGGATTATATGGGAATGCTTGCCACCGTAATCAATGGCCTGGCCCTCCAATCAGCCTTTCGCCAATACGGCACTCCCTCTAGATTGTTCACTGCTATCAGGATGGAACCGGTTGCTGAATACTGGCACCGCGACAAAGTTGTTGAAGCGCTTGAAGCCGGGCATGTGTGCATCTTCTCAGCCGGTACCGGAAATCCATTTTTTACCACCGATACCACTGCAGCTCTGCGGGGAGTAGAGATCGGTGCAGAAATACTCCTCAAGGGCACCCGGGTGGATGGCGTTTACAGTGCTGACCCCGAAAAGGATCCGCTCGCTATCCGATTCGACCGTATCTCTTTCGATGAGGTCATTGCACGTAATCTTAAAATCATGGATCAAACCGCTTTTACGCTCTGCCGGGAAAACAATCTGCCAATCATGGTTTTTGATATGAATACCCCCGGTAACTTGAAACGATTGATTTCCGGTGAAAAAATTGGCACCATCATTCAGAAATAAATATTTTTGCACTCCTTGAATTCTAACGAATAAAGGCTATGAACGAAGAAGTTGAAATGATCCTCGAAGATACCGGGGAAAAAATGGAGCGGACCATCAAACATATCGACACCGAGCTGTCGAAAATCCGGGCTGGCCGAGCTAATATTCATATGCTGGATGGGATCATGGTAAATTATTATGGTACACCTACCCCCTTGACCCAGATAGCCAACGTGAATTGTCCCGATCCACGCACACTGGCTATTCAGCCATGGGAAAAAAACATGATCGATATGATCGAAAAGTCGATATTGGCTGCCAATCTCGGGATGACCCCCGTTAATAACGGAGAAATCATCAGGATTAACATCCCGATGCTCACTGAGGACCGTCGGCGTGAACTGGTTAAAAAGGTAAAAACTGAAGGCGAAAGCGCACGCGTCGGAATCCGGAATAACCGGCGCGATGGAAATGAACAGCTCAAAAAATTGATCAAGGAAGGCCTTGCAGAGGATGAAGAAAAAGATGCCGAAAAGCTGGTTCAGGAAATGACCGATAAATACACCAAAGTGGTTGACGACAAGCTCTTAGTCAAAGAAAAAGATATAATGACGATCTGACACTTCCCTGGATCGACCCGATTCTTATGCAAGAAAATAATTTCTCACTGCTGAAAACGATCAATAGTCCGTCTGACCTTAAAAAACTTAGCCAAGCCGACCTGTTGCTTGTTTGTAAAGAACTTAGGGATTTCATCATTGAGGAGGTTTCGTGCAACCCGGGACACCTTGGCGCCAGCCTTGGAGTAGTCGAACTAACCGTTGCCCTTCATTATGTTTATAATACCCCTTTTGATCAGATCATCTGGGATGTCGGCCACCAGGCCTATGGCCATAAAATACTGACCGGCCGGCGCGATGTTTTCCACACCAACCGGAAATTTAATGGGATCAGCGGTTTCCCGAAAATGTCGGAAAGTGAGTACGACTCTTTTGGAACGGGGCACTCTTCTACATCCATCTCGGCCGCACTCGGCATGGCCGTTGCTGCTAACCGCAAAGGGGAAACCAACCGATATACTATAGCTATAATCGGGGATGGCGCACTCACCGGAGGTATGGCTTTTGAAGGCCTGAATAATGCCGGAATCGAACGATCCAATATCCTGGTAATCCTGAATGATAATAATATGGCCATCGATCCGAACCACGGTGCCCTGAATGATTATCTTATGGATATTACCACATCCAGAACATGGAACCGGTTTAAGGAAGATACCTGGAAAATGCTCGGCGTTTTCAGTAAAATCGGACCCGATGCCCGCCGGATGGTTCAAACTCTGGAGAACGCCATCAAACACATGATACTCAAACAGAGTAACCTGTTTGAATCGCTCCACTTCCGGTATTTCGGACCGGTTGACGGCCACGATGTCATACACCTGGTGAAAATCCTGGAGGATATGAAGAAAATCGACGGCCCTAAACTGTTGCACATTCTGACCAAAAAGGGAAAAGGGGTGCATCTGGCAGAGATCAATCAGACTGTCTATCATGCTCCCGGCAAATTTGATAAAGTGACCGGGGAAATTATTGAGGAGGAGCCATCGGGTTTTCCGCCAAAATATCAGGATGTATTTGGCCATACTTTGCTGGAACTGGCCAAAATGAACCCTAAAATAATGGGGATCACACCTGCCATGCTCGCCGGATCATCCATGACCTTTATGATGGAAGAGATGCCCAATCGAACTTTTGATGTCGGGATCGCGGAACAGCATGCCGTTACCTTTTCGGCAGGTTTAGCAGTACAAGGATTCATCCCGTTCTGCAATATATATTCTTCTTTCATGCAGCGTGCCTTCGACCAGGTCATTCACGACATTGCACTGCAGAAATTACCGGTCGTTTTTTGTCTCGACCGGGGAGGTTTGGTTGGAACCGACGGACCCACGCACCACGGTTCATTTGACCTGGCCTATATGCGAATCATCCCGAATATGATCGTTTCGGCCCCCATGAACGAGGAGGAATTAAGGAACCTGATGTTCACAGCCCAGGAAAGGAATCATGGTCCGTTTGCCATTCGCTATCCAAGGGGCCAGGGCGTAATGACCGATTGGCGACGGCCTTTTGCCAGCCTTCCAATCGGTAAGGGGCGTATGATTACTGATGGATCCGAAGTGGCAGTCCTTTCGGTCGGCCATCCCGGCAACCTCGTGATAAAGGCATTTCAGATACTTGAAAAAGAAGACATTAAAGCTGCCCACTACGATATGCGGTTTATCAAACCTCTGGATGAAGACATTCTCCATGATGTTTTCACACGGTTCAAAAAAATAATTACGGTTGAGGACGGCACCATTATAGGCGGTTTCGGCAGCGCAGTTACGGAGTTCATGGTACATCACAACTATAGTTCAACTCTCAGAATGCTTGGAATTCCTGATGAATTTATTGAACAAGGAACCCAACGACAGCTATACCGGGAATGCGGTTTTGATCCCGAGAGCATTGCCAATGCAATCCGTGAAATCAGCCTGGCCTGAAATAATGGTCACCATGGGTAATTAATCCCGGAAAATCCTTGTACATTTATGCTTGTACTTAACCTGAGAAAACTATGACCTCTTTGATTCAAGCAGTTATTGTAGATGATGAAGAAAACAGCCTCGAAGCGCTTGCCATTCTTCTTCAGAGATACTGTCCGGATGTACAGGTGGTGGGTACTGCTCAAACAGTCGAATCTGCCATTGAGCTGATTGAGACCGTAAAACCTGAACTGGTTTTTCTGGACATTGCCCTACCCGATGGTCAGGGATTTCAGGTTCTTGAGGATGTGGAATATACTGGTTTTGAAGTGATATTTACCACAGCATACGACCAGTATGCCTTGAAAGCATTCGACTTTTCGGCACTCGATTACCTGCTGAAACCAATCAGTACGGAAAAACTTCAGCAAGCCGTTGATCGCTATACAAAAATCCGAAAAGACGCAAACTTTGGCGACCGGGTATCGGTTTTAAAGGAAGGGTTGAGCAATCGCAATGAGCGGATTATCCTCTCCTCCATGGATGGTTTTGATGTTTACAAGATAGCGGATATTGTCCGCTGCGAGGCTAATGGCAGCTATACTACATTTTACATCAAGGGCGGACAGCGCATCGTTACCTCAAAAACCCTGAACAATTTTGAACGCCTGCTTTCCGACCTGTCCTTTGTGCGGGTGCATAGCAAACACCTGATTAATCTGGAATTCGTGAAAAAATATGTCTCCGGCCGCGGAGGATACATCATTTTTGAAGATGGCAGCCAGGTTGATGTCAGCGAACGTAAGAAAAAAGAATTCATCATGCGCATGAAGGGTCATGCAAGAACTACCTGATCCCTTATTTTCAGGTTTCCGGTCCCACCCATAGATTCTCTCAAAGCCTTAATCGGTTAGGATCGCTCATTCAGAAAAAAAATTTTCGATATTTGTTTCTGAGCAGGTTGAAAATATCTAATTTGGTTAACGATAACAATCACTAACATTTAATGCTATGAAAAGATCTGTACTCTTACTCGCATTGCTTTTCATTTTTATCCTATCGTACGGACAGAAGATTAAGCAATTGAGCAATTTTGCTCCCTATTCTTCGGAACAGAAAAAAATGGTTTTTCCCACGGAACCCAATCTAAAGTCAGAAGGTGAAGTTTTTTTCACGGAAACTTTCAATTTCAAAGATGCTTCCAATCCCCGTGGTTGGACCTTGCCTGCCAACTGGCAGGTAGTTGAAGAAGGCAACTTTGGACAGTACTGGGTTTGGCGCGCCGGTACGGATAGCATCAGGGGGAAATTTACCTTCCTCCCCGGGCACATTTATTCCAAAACCCCCCAGGATGGATATTGGGTACTTCCGATGGATGAATACAATTATGTCGACGGTATTTCCACCGGAAACGTTGGAATGAACTGGTTTCAGCTTCCGGAGTTGGATTGTTCTAACCATCCGACGGTCATTTTTAAAATGTCACAATATTTCCGCTGCTGCTGTGGCGCTCCTGATGCAAAAATGCTGGTTAGCAATGACTTCGGCGTACATTGGGCTGCATTCAGCATGGTTTATGAAACAGGAACCAATATCTTCTGCAAAAATCCGTATCCCGAAGTCAATATTACCGAGGTTGCCGGAGGAATGGCACATGTCTGGATCAAATTCGTCTGGAATACCAATTCTAACTATTTCTGGTGCATTGATGACCTCTCATTGTCTGAAGCATATAACAATGAAATGCAACTTGAGCAATCGTGGTTATATATGACTGATATTGAGGCTAATGGGGATGAAGGTTTTGTTTACATGGTACCTGCAGCCCAAACAGGAACCGATGCATTCGGCGGTTATACTTTCAAAGCCGGATTCCTGAATGCCGGCCGGGATGACCAGGAAGCATGCCAGCTGAATGCTGAAGTATTTAAAAACGGAGCTTCCGTGTACAATCAGAATTCCACCAAAGTGACTGATATATGGGCTCTGCAACGGGATACCTTTGATATTACAACCCCGTTTGTTCCGGATGGATTCGGCAATTACCAGATGGTTCTTACCGCTCAGCAAACAGCTACCGATGGTCGTCCGGCCAATAATGTTTATCAAGACACTTATTTTGTCACCGACAGCGTTTACTCGGTATCCGACTGGGATTGGGAAACTTATTCCAGTACTGCCGGTTGGGTCGGCGGCAACAATGATGGTGACTACATTGGTATTCTCTATGACATCAAAAAAGCCACCGAGGTGAACTCCATCTCAACGATGATCATGCAGCGCCATGATAACCCGAAAGCAAGTACCCAGGTTGGTTATGGTTTCCAGAACTGGCTTTTCAGATGGGATGCTGAATCGGGGCTTTGGGTTGAAGCCATTTCCGGCGCTTTTACTGACGTTACTCAGGAGATGCTGAATCAATGGGTGACCATACCTTTGGATAAAGACGGCGAATCTGAGTTTATTGAGCCTGGTCAATATATTGCTGCTATTCAGACCTATCATAACGGTGGCCTCGGTGCAGACAATAGCATATATCGGTTTACTATCGGATCTGACCGTTCCCACCGTTATTCGGATGGGAAAACACTAATCCGCTTTATTACCGGGGATACCTGGGGTGGAAACTCCGACCTTTCCATGATCAGGTTGAACCTGTCCAACACGGGCGCACCCAATAAAGCTGATGTGGTATTCAACGTTGATATGACCCTACCAATTGCAAACGGATATTTCAAACCAACTGCCGGAGATTTTGTTGACGTAGCCGGTACCTTCAACACCTGGAACGGTTCTGCTTTCCACCTGACCGATGTTGATGGCGACGGGATATATACCCTGACTGTTCCCGCATTGGCCACCTTCCAGAATCTTGAGTACAAATACCGGATCAACGGTGACTGGAGTACCTCTGAATTTCCGTCCGGCGGGCCAAACAGGGTTTACAGAACCTCATTCTACAACATGATCAATGATATTTACAACAATGGCGCCAGTTTGAGTGTTGATCTGAATTCATTGACCTCATCGATCAATGTTTACCCGAACCCGACCGACGGGGAATTTACCCTTTCGATAACCAATACTCAGGTCTCGGACCTCAACATTGTGGTTGCCAATATCCAGGGCCAAACGGTCTACCAAAACCAGGTTAAATCGGTTTTGGACTATCAGGAGAATATCGACCTCACACAATTCGCCAAAGGAATGTACTTCCTGAAAGTGAACAATCAGGTAATGAAGCTTATGGTTAAATAATATATCTGATTTAAAATCGGGGAACCCCGGCATGCTGTGTCGGGGTTTTTTGGAAAAAATAAAACTTCCGCGTTTCTTCATCAAAAAACTGTATTTTAGTTATTCGTTAACATACACTAACCATTTAATCCTTGCTTATGAAAAAATTTACACTTTTAATTCTGATGTTGTCTTTTGTGGTCCTGACCTTTGGACAAAGGGTCAGGGTCAATAACGGCAATGCCGTGCCTTTCGGTTCCGAACTTATGACCCCTGTTCCTCAACCCAGGGAATCAAACCTTAAAGGCGGTGGAGACATATTCTATAAGGAAACCTTCAACTGGAAGAATGAAGCCGATCCAAAAGGGTGGACAGCTCCGGAGGGATTCCAGATTGTTGAGGAAACTGACTTTGGCATGCCCTGGGTCTGGCGAGCCGGAACTGACAGTATCAAAGGCGAGTTAACCTTTGAGCCGGGCCATGCTTACTCCCTTACTCCTGAAGATGGCTATATTGTTTTACCAATGGACGAGTATAATTACAGGGATGGGATCAGTACAGGCAATGGTGCAATATCCTGGTTTCAATTGCCCCCGATCGATTGTTCGGCCCGTCCGGGGGTCATTTTAACCTTCAGGCAATTTTTCCGTTTGTATCCTAACACAGATGTTAAAGTTGCCGTTTCAAACGACCTGGGGGTCCATTGGGCTAACTTTAACGTGTCTTATGAAACTCGAACCAGCATTTTCTGCAAAAATCCTTACCCTGAAGTAAATATTTCCGAGGTTGCGGCGGGTATGCCAAACGTCTGGATCAAATTTCTTTGGAACGGTATGAGCCGCTATTTCTGGTGCATTGATGATATCCAACTGATGGAAAGTTATGACAACGATATTCTGAT
>JBBAAF010000058.1:0-21825 GCA_041658425.1 Bacteroidales bacterium
CTGGCAGCTTTCCTGCTCCCATCCTGCAAGAAGGAGGGTCAGGTTCTGCCGCCTGTTGTCCATGCTACTTTGTCACCTGCATCAGGAAATACCACGAATACCTTTTCATTCGACCTGAGCCGTTCGGAGAGCCGCACCGGCAGGGGATCAAAAGTGTTTACACGATGGGACTGGGATGGCGACGGAAACTGGGATACGCCATTTACACGCTTACTTGTGTATGAGCATCGCTATTATGTACCCGGCACCTGGAAACCGCGGCTGGAAATGACCAACCTCGATGGCGCCAGCGATACCCTAAGCTTTACCATTGCGGTTGCCCGGGGCTATTCGGCTCCTAAACCGGGATTAACCATTGTTCCCGCCAAGGGACATATTTTTACCCGGTTTCTCCTGGATGCCTCTGCCACCCGTGATGACGAAGATTCATTGGATCAGCTCAGTTTCAGGTGGGATTTCGAAGGCGACGGCCAATGGGATACCTCTTTCGGAGATTCCTCTAAAATAACCCATCTATATCCGGAGGTCGGCTATTTTGAGCCCAAATTTCAGGTTAGGGATCCGTCGGGATTGATCAGTTCAAGTTCATCCAAAATCCTTGTGACCCTCGAGGATCCCCGCTTGCACGTTAGTTTCCGGTGTATACCGGATTCCGTTACAAACAATACTCCAATAATAATGGATGCTTCGGCCTCCACCGACCTGGATTATCCGGATAAGCCGTTGTTGTACCGGTGGGACTGGAACAGTGACCGGGTCTGGGATACCGGATGGCTTTCGGATCCTCAGACAATTCACACTTTCGAGGAAGAATTTTTTCATTTTGTCCAGCTGCAGGTCAGGAGTTTTCGGGGGCTCACAAACGAAACTACCCTGAAGATCCGGGTATACCACAGGAATCAGGATCCAACCGCATCCTTTTCATTGAGTACCCTTGCAGGGAATATCAACACCCGGTTCAGGTTTGATTGCTGGTCGACCCGCGATCCCGAATCCGCCCCATCCGCATTGTTCTACCGGTGGGATTTTGACGGGGATGGCAATTGGGATACCGATTTCCTGAATTCGGTTATCACCATGCACCAGTTTGGTACCCCCGGGACCTATAAAACTTTGCTCCAGATTCAGGATCCGAATGGTGGCCAGGATACCTGCTCAAAATTGATTTATATCAGCCACGGAACCAACCAAACCAGTATTTATGAGGATCCCCGCGGAGAAATTTATGAATCATACGGCACCGTTTTAATCGGCAATCAGTGGTGGTTTACACGGAATATGAGCGGTGTTCTCCCCCTAGTACCTGGGGTTAGTTACGATGGTTTCAAACCATTCTACCTCGATTACGGGTACCTTTATTCCAGTGGTGCGTTCAAATTAATTTGTCCACCCGGATGGCGGGTGCCCTCAAGAGAAGACTGGGACAAGCTTTTTTCGAATTATCAGGAGGACCGGCTTTTTGAAGCCCTGATGCCAGGAGGAGAATCTGACTTCTCAGCGATACTGGGAGGAAGGAAAGCTGGTTCCGGAGGGTCCGATAGTGGTTTTCAGGGTAAGGACCGGTACGGGTATTACTGGTCCACTACAAAACCAATGGATCCTTCATCAGCTAGTATTTGGATAATTACCTTTGATAAGCCCAACCGGAAAGTTCTGAAGGGTTATGATTCTCCTGCAGAGAAAATGTATTCGGTGAGGTGTGTGAAGGATGCGAATTAAAACAGTGACGAAGGTACCCACCCCAACCCCTCCCTGCTTCAGGGAGGGGTTGGGGTGGGTACCTTTGACAACTGACAACTGACAACCGACAACATATGAACTTAAAATCTGGCCTTTTAGCGATTTTTCTGGCGGCCATCCTGATCGCAGCCTGTGCCCGCGAGGATGTGCCCGACGATAACGGGGGAATAGAGGCAAAACCGACAGGAACATTGAGGGTTCTTTTTAAAATTTCCCACCCCTGGATCCCGGTTAACCGGATTATCCGGTCGGAACTGCACATTGCTAATGATGGAACAGAGATTTACAAGGGCAATTTCATCCAATCGGCCAATGTGACCAGCTTCCAGGATGTGTATTTCTTTTACCTCGAACCTGGGTCCTATTATTATGAGGCGGTGATTGCCTGCATCTGCGGGGGCGACAGCTGTTCGGCCGGCGGATTCCCGGGAAATAAATGGGGGACAAAGCATACCATGGGAAAATTCACCATTGAGGAAGACAAAGTCGTACAGGTAATTCCGCTGTTTCAATGAGATATTCACTTATCACGGCAAGATTACCGGCTGATTATTTATATCGATGAATATGACCAAATCATCTATTCATCCTGCTATACCGTAGGTAATTTCGAGATGAGCAATCCGCTGTATCCGGAAGTCAGGTATATCCACATGCTGCCTGATCATAATTTGTCGTTTTATTGGACTAAAAGTCTCAATGCAGCCATTTATCAGTTGGGATTCGTGATGCATTACCTGGAAATGAAAGAAGATCAGACACTGGAAAAGGAGATACTGATCCCCCGGAATTCGCCGCCAGAAACCAAACTGGTTGTAGGAAACCGGATTGGGAATACCGGATCAAAATTCTATTTACATGTCAGAGGGTCGGGTGACCGGGACGACAGTTACATGGATCTGAAGGCACGCTGGGATACTAATAACGACGGGATCTGGGAATCGGAATATGACGGGATGTATGAGATAACCATTACCTTTCCCTCGCCGGGCAGAAGGATTACGACACCAATTCGCCAAATCAAAAAGACAAGTTCTCAGGTCTGGGGCAAATGGCTAATTTCTGGACCTCCGATGTTAATAAAACCGGTCAGGCTTATGCGTGGTATATCGATCTCATCCGCAAGCAGAACAAGGCGGTTATAGTGGGTAAGAATTACTGGTTCCCGATACGCTGCATCAAGGATGAATAGGCCTCGCTTTGTCCTCCTCCCAAGCTAACGTACCTCCCGCTTCCACCTTGTAAAGTACCCACCCCAACCCCTCCCTTAAAGAAGGGAGGGGCTCTCTCCGAGTGAAAGCAGGTGCTCCTTCCCCCTCCCTGAAACAGGGAGGGGTTGGGGTGGGTACTTTACCGTGATTGGGATCAGGTACTTCTTAACCTATTGATAACATTCGGTTAACCCCCACTTCACATTCATGCTCTTCTTTTGTATTGGATTAATAGTAACCTATCATCATTAGAATTGAACATAAAATCGATTAAAACAGCCTTTGTTTTATTGGTGCTGCTATCAGCACCTTTCACTTTTGCCAGGATAAGTGCTCAAGACCTTGATACCCCAAAGGCGGATACCGTTTATCCGATCCTGGAAAAATTGCAGTCCGATGTTGCATTGCTCAGCCGGCTAAAAATCTCGGGATACCTTCAGGCCCAGTTCCAATTAGCTGATACAGCAGGAATTGAATCATTTGCCGGTGGAAATTTTCCGGCCGGTATCGACAACCGTTTTGCTGTTCGGCGCGGTCGTTTAAAACTGGCTTATGATTATGCCTTTTCACAATATGTTATTCAGGTTGATGTTACCGAAAAAGGTATCGGTATTAAAGATGCCTACGTTAGTTTTACTGATCCCTGGCTGCAGTCTTTTTCACTAACTGCCGGAATGTTCGACCGTCCGTTCGGTTATGAGATATCCTATTCGTCGAGTTCACGCGAATCACCGGAACGCTCGAGGATGTTTCAAACACTGTTCCCGGGAGAACGTGATCTGGGTGCAAAATTCACTTTCCAGCCCCCGAAAACATCGAGATTCAACTTCATTAAATTTGATGCCGGCCTGTTCAATGGGACCGGTCCGAATGTAATCGATTTCGACCGGTACAAGGATTTTATCAGCCACCTTTCGATCAATAAAACCAACCGCAGCGAAAAGCTTAAGGTGGGACTCGGCGTATCATATTATAACGGCGGATGGAGACAGGGAACCAAGTATAATTACTCCATGAACGATGTCGCCCTCTTTACCGGAAGTATTATGGCTTTTACGGCCGACTCAACAAGCTCGTCTATAGGCGATAAGCTTCGCAGAGAGTATTTCGGAGCTGACACACAGATTTCATTTGACTCTCCTTTAGGGCTGATTCAGCTCCGCGGTGAGTATATTACCGGAACCCAGCCAGGGCTTGTAAAAAGTGCAGTCAGTCCATCAACTCAACCGACTTCAGATGCCTACATCCGGAAGTTCGATGGGGCCTATTTCTACCTGGTTCAGAACATCTTCCAGACCAAAAACCAGCTGGTTGTGAAATACGACTGGTTCGATCCGAACACTGCAGTTGCCGGAAATGAGATTGGTACGAAAGTATCCGGAACCAACAAAGCCACCGGTGCTTATGATGCAAAATACTCAATTCTTGGAATCGGCTGGGTGTATAAATGGAACAGCCAGGTGAAAATCACTGCCTACTATGATTATGTGATAAACGAGACCACCACGGCCATTACAAACGCCAGTACCCTGAAAGATCTGTCAACAAACAGGCATGACAATGTATTTACCCTGCGTCTTCAATATAAATTCTGATTCCGACCATTTTAAATGTTAATTCAACAATCCGTTAAAATTTTAAAAAAATGAAAAACAAAACTTTAAAAATGATGGCCCTGGCATTGATGCTCCCGGCCATGATACAGGCACAATCATTCAAAATCAAAGGTAGCGACACAGTTATGCCATTATCGCAGGCTGAAGCTGAAGCCTTTATGAAAAAAAATTCCAAAGCATCTATTGCCGTTACCGGCGGTGGATCCGGTGTTGGATTAGCAGCTATTATCAGCGGAACTACCGATATCGCCCAAGCCTCACGGTCGATGAAGATGGATGAGAAACTGAAAATGCAGGAAGCCGGAAAAGCTTTCAAAGAAGTAATCATAGCTTATGATGCACTGGCAGTGATAGTAAATCCGTCGAATCCAGTGAGCCAGCTGACGCGGGAACAACTGGAAGGCATTTTTACCGGAAAAATCACCAACTGGAAGGAAGTCGGCGGTGCAGACCTTAGAATCGTTGCTTATTCCAGGGAAACGAGTTCAGGCACCTATGAGTTTTTTAAAGACCATGTGCTGAACAAAAAGAATTTTGGCACCAACGCGTTGCTGATGCCGGCAACCGGGGCTATTGTACAATCGGTCAGTCAGACCAAAGGTGCCATAGGATATGTTGGCCTGGCCTATCTTGAAAAAAGCGTCAAAGCCCTTGAAGTATCCTATGATAAAGGCAAATCCTATATTGTTCCTTCGGTAACCTCTGCCATAGATAAAACCTATCCGATAACCCGGCCGCTGTATTATTATTACCTGGCGAGCATCGAAAAGACGGTGTCAGCTTATATAAACTTTATTTTATCTCCGGAAGGTCAGAAGATTGTTTCAGAAACAGGTTATGTACCGTTGAAGAAATAATCAGACCGTTTGAACTCCTATGAAATCGCTGAGACGGATAATTGAAAAGATAACGCACGGAGTATTGTTTACCAGCAGCATGGTTACCAGTGTAACAGTGCTGCTGGTTGTTTTATTTCTGTTCAGGGAAGGAATCGGTTTGTTCAATCAGACTGCTGTTGAAGGCCATTTAGTAGTGGTGGTAAATACAGCGAATCCAATGAATCAGCTTACTTCGAAGCAGATAAAGGATATTTTCAATCAGGACATTACCAATTGGAAAGATGTTGGCGGTAAAGATGAAGAGATTATTACAAAATCGGTGGATGATCTGGCCGGGCAATTCACGGAAGAGGAACTCGGAACCGATTTTAAAAACCTCCCTGATCTGATCGAAAAATACATACAGGGCAATCCGGGTGTAATAGCTTATTTTCCTGGAACTTATTTAAAAAAAGATTTTCAGGGGAAACTTATTCCGCTTAAAAAGATATCGGTCAAAGAATTTATCACCGGTCACGAATGGTATCCGACATCGCAGCCCGCGGCCGTTTATGGGGCCTGGCCGTTGATTCTGGGCACTCTCTGGGTATGTTTCGGCGCCATACTGCTCGCATTGCCGATCGGCCTGATTACCGCATTGTATATGGCTGAGGTTGCCGGCCAGCGTTTCCGGAATATATTGAAACCCGTTGTGGAACTTTTATCCGGTATTCCTTCAGTGGTTTACGGTTTTTTCGGATTGGTGGTACTGGTGCCTTTAATTCAGAAATTTTTTAAACTGGATGTTGGCGAGACGGCTCTTGCAGGGAGTATCATTTTGGCTATCATGTCATTACCTACAATTATCACCATTGCTGAAGATGCCATCCGCACCACACCGCGCGCTTTAAAAGAGGCCAGTCTGGCTTTGGGCGCTTCCCATTGGCAAACATTGGTCCGCGTCACGATACCGTTTGCAAAATCGGGCATCATTGCAGCCGTGATTCTCGGAATAGGCCGTGCAGTAGGTGAAACGATGGCTGTTCTGATGGTCACCGGCAATGCCTCGGTAGTGCCGCATACTTTCCTCGAACCGGTGAGAACGATACCAGCCACCATTGCTGCAGAACTTGGGGAGGCACCATTTGGCGGGACCCATTTCAAGGCTCTCTTTGCCTTGGGGATCATCCTGTTTATCATGACTTTCATCTTTAACACGCTGGTGGAAACGGTTAAAACGAGGAAGATATGACCCGGAAACAGTTAAAACAGAGCATCGCATTCAATTTTTTCCGGCTGATCAGCCTGATGGTGGTTGCAGTCCTGTTTGTGATCCTTGGGTTCATCATCCTCAAAGGAATCCATGTGATCAATTGGGAGTTCCTGACCGCCATGCCAAAAGACGGAATGACAGGTGGTGGAATTTACCCTGCAATTATTGGTACACTATGTCTGATCGCGGGAAGCATGACCTTTGCATTTCCGGTGGGAGTGCTCTCGGCCATTTACATGAATGAATATCTGAAAGAATCGTTCCTGAAAAAGTTCATCCGCACCATGACCAACAACCTGGCCGGTATTCCATCGATTGTATTCGGCTTGTTCGGGATGGCACTTTTCGTGAACACACTGAAATTCGGCGATTCCATTATTGCGGGCTCGCTCACCCTGGGCTTGATGGTGCTTCCTGTTATCATCCGCACCACTGAAGAGGCATTGAAATCGGTTGATGACACACTCAGGATCGGCAGTTATGCTTTGGGGGCCACAAGATTGCAGACGATCAGGAGAGTGGTGCTGCCGGTTGCATTTCCCAACATTCTTACCGGATTAATACTTTCGATCGGCCGGGTTTCCGGTGAAACCGCACCGATCCTGTTTACCGTTGCCGCTTATTTTCTACCCAAATTACCATCCGGGATTTTCGACCAGGTGATGGCCCTCCCCTACCATCTCTATGTATTAACCACCAGCGGTACCAATGTTACAGAATCCAGGCCAATGGCCTACGGAACGGCATTTGTGCTGATTATGATCGTGCTCATCCTGAACCTGCTGGCTAACCTGATCCGGAGGGTTGCCGGGAAAAAAACCAAGATGAACTGATATGCCTGATTATAAAGTAGAAACAAAGAATCTGGATCTCTATTACGGCGATTTTCATGCGCTGAAGAACATCAATTTTACTGCTGAGGCCAACACCGTATCTGCCTTCATCGGGCCCTCGGGGTGCGGGAAATCATCATTACTACGCATGTTTAACCGGATGAATGACCTGATTGATGGAACGCGGTTTACGGGTGAGGTTTATGTGGATGGGCAGGATGTTTATGTGAAAAATATTGATGTCGACGGACTCCGGAAAAAGGTAGGCATGGTATTTCAGAAAGCAAATCCGTTTCCGAAATCGATATTTGAAAATGTGGCTTACGGACTCCGGGTAAATGGAATTTCCGACAAGCATTACATTGAGAAAAAAGTGATCGATTCCATCAAGAAGGCTGCCTTGTGGGACGAAGTTAAAGATAAGCTCAAAAAATCGGCCATGGAACTGTCGGGCGGCCAGCAGCAGCGTTTATGCATTGCCCGGGCGCTCGCAGTGGAACCGGCGCTGATCCTGATGGATGAGCCGGCATCAGCTCTGGATCCCATCTCAACCGGCAAAATTGAAGATCTGATTTTTGAACTTAAAAACCAATATTCTATCATCATTGTAACCCATAACCTGCAGCAAGCCGGGAGGATCAGTGATTATACCGCCTTCTTTTACCTGGGCGAATTGGTAGAATGGAACAAAACCAAAATTATATTTACCAGTCCATCTGATATCCGGACACAAAATTATATTACCGGCAGATTTGGTTGAAAAACACGAAAGTATGACACATATTCCAAACGAATTAAATGCCCTTAGAACCAGCCTCATTGAAATGATAAGCTTGGTTATCAACCAGTTGGTAAAATCCAGGGCTGCCCTTGAGACCTTCGACAATGAACTGGTCGATGAAATTGCACGGAATGAACGCAGAGTTGATGCTTATGAACTGAAAATCAATCTGGATTGCGAAAATATTTTGGCGCTTTTCAACCCCGTCGCCAATGATCTCAGGTTTGTGCTATCGGCTCTGAAAACCAATTACAACCTCGAAAGGATCGGCGATTACGCCTATAACATCTCCACTATCGTCAATGATCTTGAAAAGCCGATTGATCCTGAGTGTTTGAAAGAAATGCGGATACCTGAAATGTTCGATATTTCCCTGAAAATGCTCCAGCTTATGTCATCAGCATTCGATAATGAGGATGCTCAGTTGGCCAGGCAGGTATTTAAGAAAGATGTCCGGCTGGATGAGATCAAGATGAAGTCAAATTCCACGGCTGCTGAATTAATCAAACGTAAACCGGAAGAGACTCATTCTATTCTGTGCCTGTTATCGGTTATCCGCAAACTGGAACGGGTAGGTGATCAGACCAAGAATATGGCAGAAGAACTGATATTCCACCTGGAAGCCAAGGTGCTGAGGCACGGGGGAAAGACTTAGAGACTTTAAGACTTTAAGACGGAAGACGGAAGACAGAAGCTGGCGTCACTACCTTCACCACGAAGAAGTGTCATCCCCGGAAGGCGGGGACCCCGTCCCTTACCGCGAATGCTTTTGGGGGATCACAACAGATAAAATGATCGAAATTGCCAGGATTCCGACCAACACTCCAAGCGAAATCCCGATGGGTATTTTATATAAACCTGATATACACATTTTTACGCCCACAAAGAATAGGATTGCCGATAATCCGAATTTTAAATAACGGAAATAACTGATAATAGAGGAGAGGGCAAAGTAGAGCGATCTTAAGCCAAGGATGGCAAAGACGTTTGAGGTATACACGATAAACGGATCCTTGGAAATAGCCAGAACGGCCGGAATGGAATCCACTGCAAATACCAGATCGGTGAACTCAATCATTACCAAGGTGATGAACAATGGTGTTGCAAAGAGTTTTGTATCGATCCGTACAAAAAACTTTCCATAACGATGATCGGTTGTAACCGGGATAATTCTTTTCACCAGCTTAATTATGGGATTTTTATCGGGCTCGATTTTGGATCCTTTATCAAAGGCCATACGAATGCCGGTAAAAATCAGGAAGGCCCCGAATATGTAAATAATCCAGTGGAATTTGTTGATCAATGCAACACCTGTGATGATAAAGATTGCCCTGAGCACCATGGCCCCGACAATACCCCAAAAGAGAATTTTATGCTGATATTTAGGATTCACCTGGAAGTAGGCGAAGATTAGAATGAAGACAAACATGTTGTCGATACTGAGTGACTCCTCGATCAGGTAAGCCGCAAGAAACTCAAGTGCCTTCTGCTGTCCGAGATATCTCCAAACCCCCAGATTAAACACAATAGCCAGCGATATCCAGAAGAGGCTGAGAAGCAGCGCCTCTTTCATCTTGATTTCATGCGTTTTCCGGTTGAACACAACCAGGTCGAGCAGAAGCATCAGAATGATAAAAACTACAAATCCGGCCCACATTAAGGCGCTCTCAGGGATGGTTTCCATGCCGGCAAAGATAGGGAAAAGAGGTTAGAGGTTAAAGGTTAAGAGGTTATTGGTTTGTCGGTCATCGATAACCTCTAACCACTAACCTCTTAACCTTGTTTTCAGCATGCCATTTCACCAGCGTTTTTCTTCGCGGAGAGAAGGGTATAGGCGCCTTTGGTGACAATCCTTGCATTATTTATATTAAAACCGTCAGGAACTTTTACCTCGGTAAATCCCGCTCCTGACACACCCTTTTTAACCTCAATCATCCGATATTCGGTGAATGGCTTGCCACCTTCTTCCTTCTCTTTTTCATAAATAAAAATATAATCCTTATCAGCGAAACTTACAATTGCCTCTGAAGGAAGGGCCGGTACTTTACTATCAGATTCCTCAATATAGGCGTTCACATACATTCCTGGTAAAATATTTTTACAAGAGCTGGTAACGGATGCATAAACCCTGAAGGTTTTATCCACACCGACTGATTTTCCGGTCTGTGTAATAACAGCTTCGTGTTCTTCAGTCTCATTGTTAATATAAAATCTGGTTTTCTGACCTGAGGCCACTTTGTCAGCATCCTTTTCAAACAGTGTTAATTCAAGAAACAGCTTATCGTTATTCACAATTTCAAATAACACATCGGTAGGTGAAACATATTTACCGATGTTGATATTTACCGATTTAAGATAGCCACTGATAGGTGATACCAGGTTAACAGCATTGCTTATGTTATCTTCATTAAGTTGATCCGGCTTGATCCCTATAAGAACCAGCTTCTGTTCCAGGGATTTAATCAACGCCTTAAGGTTCTTGTACTCAACAGTAACCTGTTGTACATTCTGTTCTGAATATACTTCATCCTTGAATAAAGCCGTATGACGCTTATATTCGCCTTCTGCAAAAACGAGTCTGTTCTTTGCCTCCAGGTAATTCTGCTGAATATCAACGAAATCCTGATTCTCTATTAATGCAAGAGTCTGACCCTTACTTATAGCATTCCCCGGGAAAAGAGTCGTACTCTTAATAAAACCTCCCAACGGCATACACACGGTTGCGAGGTTTTGTGGTGCGACAGATACAATTCCATTAACTTTGAGTACGTTACCCAGCGAATGCATTTCTATTGCGCCCAATTCAATTTTTGCAAGTTTGATCTGGTCAGCACGTAATTCTACAATATCTTCAGGAAGGGCTTCAACCTTAACGGTTTCTGTAAGGGGTTTACCTCCTTTAGAACAAGAGCCTAAGGAAAAAATGAGACCCAAAAAGATTATTGACCCTAAAAAAAATTTTGATATTATATAATTTACTGTTGTCATGATAAATAGAATTTAAAATATTTTACCTGTGATATATTCAATGGAAATTATAGTTTGGTTAAAACTATTAAGTACGTCCAAAGAGTTCTGTCTGATAGCTAAAGCCCTGTTCAGTGTTAGCACATAATCGAGGTAGTCTAATGCTCCTGCTTTATAGCTGAGGGTTGCCTGTTCAATAATCAGGGCAGCTTCAGGAACAGCCTGTTTTTCATAATAATCAACACTGGAAGAGTATTTTTTATACTCATCGAGTAAGGATTGGTAATTGCCGGCAAGTGATCTGGCATAGTTTTCAGCGTCTGTCATGGCTATAATTTCGCTTATTTTTGCGGCTTTTACTCTTGCTGTAAATGGAGCAAACCATATTGGAACAGAGATACCTGCCTGGACACCGGTAAAACGGAAGCCCTGACCAAAATCCCTCGGGACACCGTTTACCTCCTGCGTTCCGATGATAGACTGATTGAAATAGCCCAGATTTATATCCGGAAGCATCTGACTGCGCACAATCTTTTTTTCAGTCTGTGAAACCTCTACTTGTTGCTGAATGTAAGCCAAAAATGGATTCTGATCAACTGACATACTATCAGAGATAATTGCAAAATCAAGTCGATGTAAATCAGTATCCGATGGTGTCAGCAGTGAATTACTATTCAGCAGTATCATCAGTTTACGATTATATATTGCAATATCAGAAGTCACCTGGTACAACTGGTTTTTTATTTCAAGGCTTTGCGACCGGGCAGTGATCATCTCGAGCCGATTTGTCTCACCAGCTTTTGCTCTTAATTCGGCTGCCCTTAAAAAGCGGGAATAAAGGCTATCCTGGTATGACAGCAATTTTTGTTTTGCTAACAGGTAAACGTATTGCCAGTAAACCTGTTTCACCTGGGTGGCTATGTCAAGTTGCGAAACTTTAAATTGCCATTCACTACTTTTAATATTTGCATTAGCCAGTTTGTATCGGTTTATATAAACTGAAGGGAACTCGAAAGATTGAGAAATAGCAAAACTATTGTCGTTGGTATAAGAATTGAACTGACCATACTGCCCGTCAATAACAGTTTTTGGAAGATCAAGTGCTGCTCCCTTAAGAGCCTTCTGTACTTCTACTGAGAAAGATGCAGATTTAACAGTCAGGTTGCTGTCCAGTGCTGTCTGAATAGCATCATGAAGGTTAATGTTCCTTGTTTGCTGGCCGTTGATGGTATGGAAAAAAGATGCGGTGCCAAGCAAAAGGAAAATAATTGCAAGCTTCTTGCCTGATCTTCCCCTCAACCTGATTCTTAGGTTACTAGATGAAAAGAATATGTAGAAAACAGGCAGAATAACCAACGTAAGAAGGGTCGCAGTGATCAACCCCCCAATTACCACAGTTGCCAGCGGTTTTTGCACTTCGGCACCGGCAGAAGTCGACAATGCCATCGGGAGGAATCCAAGTGATGCTACTGCAGCTGTCATAATTACCGGACGTAGTCTGGTTTGAAGCCCCTTTAATACCCGTTCAGTAATGTCAGTAATACCTTCCTTTTCAAGCCGGTTAAACTCGGAGATCAGCACAATTCCGTTAAGAACTGCAACACCAAACAATGCAATAAACCCTACACCTGCCGATATAGAGAAGTTCATTCCACGCATCCAAAGGGCGAAGATACCTCCGATCGCTGACATTGGTACGGCTGTAAAGATTAACAGGGATTGTTTTACAGAATGAAATGTAAAGTAAAGCAGAACGAATATCAAAAGCAGTGCTATTGGAACAGCTATGGAAAGTCTTTTCTGTGCGGCCTCAAGATTTTTAAACTGACCTCCATACGATACATAATAGCCTGTTGGCAGTTTAATTTTTTGATCTATCTGAGCAGTCACATCATTTATTACGCTTTGAACATCACGGTTACGGACATTAAATCCGATAGTGATCCTGCGTTTGGCATTTTCTCTCGAAACCTGAGCAGGACCCGATTTAATTGAAATATCGGCCAACTGTTCAAACGGTATCTGATGACCATCAGGAAGAGCTACAGTGAGGTTTTTTATATCATCCAGACTCTGCCTGTAATCTTTATCCAGACGAACCACCAGTCCAAAACGTTTTTCTTCGTCAAATACGACTCCTGCCTGACTTCCGGCAAAAGCAGCACGCAATAAACGGTTAACATCCCCCACTGATAGGCCATATTGTGCAAGCCGATCACGATTATATTCGACCTGTATCTGTGCCAGGCCAGTAACTTTCTCAACATTTATATCCTCGACTCCCCTAATAGTCTGAATGATTTTTTCAACATCAGATGCTTTCTCTGCAAGAGTATTCAGGTCATCTCCAAATATTTTAATGGCTATATCTTGTTTTGAACCAGTCATTAATTCATTAAAACGCATTTGTATGGGTTGCTGAAATTCAAATTTGACACCGGCCAGAACAACCAGGCTTTCTTCCATTTTTGCAACCAGTTCTTCACGTGTTTCAGCCGATACCCATTCACTTTTATCCTTAAGGGTAATAATGTAATCACCTGTTTCCATTGGAGTAGGGTCTGTGGGAATCTCACCGGCACCTATTTTGCATACAGTGTGCTTTATCTCCGGAAAATTTTCCAGTAATATCTTATTAGCCATAATGACTTTATCCACAGTGTTAGTCAGTGACCCTCCCTGAAGAGTGATAACACTTGAGGCCAGGTCACCTTCTTCGAGTTGTGGAATAAACTCACCACCTAAACGACTGAATAAAAAGAGACTGAACAGGAATAGACCAACCGCAGAAACAGAAACCAAAAGTTTTCGTTTAAGTGCAAATGCAATTGCAGGATTAAATGCTTTCCGAATCCACTCCATTAACCTGTCAGAAAAGTTTGGTTTGTGACTTGTCTTTTTGCTTAGGAACAATGCCGAAGCCATTGGAACATAGGTGAGCGAAAGAATTGCAGCGCCGAGAAGTGCAAATGTAACAACCTGTGCCATAGGACGGAACATTTTCCCTTCTATACCTACGAGCGCCATTATTGGCAGGTATACAATCAGTATTATAATTTGTCCGAAAGTTGCCGAACTCATCATCCGTTTTGCCGAATCGAACACATTTTCATCCATCTGCTCCTGGGTCAGCTTTGCCACGCCCGGATGATGGTGTCTGCTCATGGAGATCCGATGGACAACACTTTCAACAATAATCACGGCACCATCAACTATCAGCCCGAAGTCAATTGCCCCGAGGCTCATCAGGTTGCCTGACACTCCAAAAATGTTCATCATTGAAATGGCGAAGAGCATTGATAGAGGTATGACCGATGCAACAATAAGCCCGGCCCTCATATTTCCAAGCAATAAAACCAATATGAAAATGACGATTAATGCGCCTTCAATGAGGTTCCGTGAAACGGTGCCAATTGCACGTCCCACAAGGTCAGAACGATTCAAAAAAGGCTCTATGCTGACTTCTTTTGGCAATGATTTTTGGATTGACTTTATCCGTGTTTCCACATTATCAATAACTTCATGAGCATTAGCTCCTTTTAACATCATAACCACGCCGCCAACTGCCTCCGTAGTATCAACAACGAAAGCCCCATACCGGGTAGCGCTACCATACTGGACCGTTGCTATATCCCTGATTAATATAGGAATACCAGAGCCAGTGGTTTTAACCACAATCTTTTCAATATCCTCAATAGTTTTGACCAAACCGATGCCACGGATAAAATAAGCTGTGGGCTTTTTATCAATATAAGCGCTGCCTGTATTTTCGTTGTTCTTTTCAAGGGCGGTGAATATATCGGTCAGGGTCAGGTTCATACCCCTAAGTCTTTCTGGATTTACAGCTATTTCATACTGCTTAACAAATCCCCCGTAACTATTAATATCGGCAACACCAGGTGTACCGAGCATTTCACGACGTACAATCCAATCCTGGATAGTTCGCAGTTCCATTGGATTGAACTCTTTCTCATGTCCTTTTTGTACTGCCAGACGATATTGATATATCTCTCCCAGCCCTGTTGAAATAGGAGCAAGGGAGATTTGCGCAAGCCCTGCCGGGATTACCTCTTCAGCCTCTTTCAATCGTTCACTTAGCTGCTGTCTTGCCCAGTAAACATTAACACCGTCTTCAAACACAACGGTTATGACCGACAATCCTAAGCGAGAGATGGATCGAAGTTCGATTATGTCAGGAATATTGGCTACAGCTACCTCAATGGGTGCAGTAATAAAACTCTCCACTTCCTGAACTGCTAACGATGGGGCAAGTGAAATGACCTGCACCTGGTTATTCGTAATATCCGGAATTGCATCAATCGGCAATTTTGTCAGGGAGTATGTTCCCCATCCGATCAATGCCAATATGAATAATCCTATAATGAATTTATTCTTTATTGAGAATGAGATTATTCGATTTATCATTATTTGTAATCAGTTTAAATAAAATGAAAAGATGGGGATAGCAACTTATCCCAGGATTACTAAAGAATGGAAGGATGTATTAGCTGATCGAAGGTGGAGCCCTTAAAGAAGATAATTCCAGAAGATAAGAATCGGGGAAAGGTTTCCGGAGGTCAAAAATCGTTATGCAGGGGCCTTGAAATTCAAAAGTATCAGCATCAGAAAACCCGCAGATTGAGATCTCGTTACATTGAACAATCCTGGTTAAAGAGTAGGCAGTTGCCTTTTCTGAAGTAACGTCATTAAATGCACAGCAGTGTATCGGAAAACCTGAGCTGTGACCGGTTTTTTCGTTTGAAACAGGACAAGAATCTTCCTGATGCGAATTAGCATCGGCTAAATGATGATCATGAATAATAATCAGATGAGCGGTCATGGCCAATCCTGCCAGCCATAATAAATAAACAGGTATATTCTTTATAATCTTGCTCATCATTTCAAAAACCTAAAATCCCTCAACTGAACATCGCAAATATACTTATTAATTTAATGCCACTGAATAATGCTCAAGTTCGGAAGCTTTGTCAAAAGCAATAATGATTACTTTAGCGAAGCAAACCGATAACCGACAACTGATAACATCTCAACCATGCCCCACCCCCGTCTTTACCTCGCCGCCAACAGCTTTTCAGCCGCACTGGGTGGTTTGCTTTTCGGGTTTGATACCGCCGTAATATCAGGTACCATTCCATTCATTACCAAGTACTTCAACCTGTCGGATGCCATGCTGGGCTGGGCGGTTTCATCGGCCCTCATCGGTTGCGTTGTCGGATCATTGAGCGTGGGCAAACCTGGCGATCTGTTCGGCCGGCGCCTGATGTTGAAGATTATGGCCCTGCTGTTTATTCTATCGGCAGTTGGAACCGGCCTGGCTACCTCGCTGACCCTATTTGTGTTGTTCCGTTTTATCGGTGGGTTGGCCATCGGAGGAGCATCGGTTCTTTCACCGATGTACATTTCGGAAATCTCCCCTGCACATCTGCGCGGGCGGCTGGTCGCCATCAGTCAGCTGTCCATCGTGACCGGTATCCTGGTGGCCTTCTTTACGAATTTCCTGCTGGTGAATACCGGCGAAAATAACTGGCGGTGGATGTTTATGGCAGGTGGTGCCCCTGCCCTCCTGTTCTTCATTCTGCTGTTTTTCGTCAGTCAGAGCCCCCGCTGGCTGGTTCTCATGGGGCGTAACGACGATGCCCGTAAAGTGATCGCCCGGCTCAACCCGGGACTGGATATCGAGCCTGAACTCAATGAAATAATCCGCTCGGCTCACAAAAATGCGAACGGCATCCGGGTAAAACTTTTCCGGAAACCCTATACCCGCATCGTAATTATCGGGATGATGCTTGGCGTATTCAGTCAGCTGACCGGTATTAATGTGATCATGTATTACGCCCCTTCGATCTTTCAATCGGCCGGATTTTCGAGCGATTCAGCCTTGTTGCAGACGGTTATAATCGGCACAACAAATCTGATATTCACACTTTTAGGCATGTCACTGATCGACAAACTGGGGCGGAAGGCCCTGCTAATGACTGGTGCTATGGGAATGGCATTTTTTCTCGGATTAATAGCGCTGGGCATGACCTATCATTTTTTAGGCGGCTTTGTTTTGCTCGCCTGTGTGGTTGGATTCACGGCTTCTTTCGCGAGTACGATGGGCGTGGTTGTGTGGGTATACTTATCTGAAATGTTCCCGAACAGCATCCGGTCGCGGGGAACATCTATCAGCTCTTTTGCCGTGTGGGTGGTCAACTGCGCCACGGCGTTCCTGTTTCCGATTGTGATGGGCAAATTCGGTACGGCACCCGTGTTTGGGTTCTATTGCCTCTCCACCCTGATCAGTTTCTTCTTCTTCTGGAAATATCTGGTCGAAACAAAGGGCAAATCCCTGGAGGAGCTGGAGGCGATTATTCTTAAGAAAAGGCATTAGATTATTCCTTATCTGTATTTTTATACCTATTAATTTAATCTAAAACCACATGACACTCGAAGAGAATTCAACAGGAAGGGTTAGCAAAAACTATCATGCTATGGCTCACAACAATGCCGGCGGGGCCGTTTACGGTCTCGGGCTGATTGGTGCAGCTGTCTATTTTATCGGCCACGCAGTCACATTCTGGGCCGGGGTGCTGGGATTTCTGAAAGCAATTATTTGGCCAGCAATCCTGGTCTTCAAAGCTCTTGAATACCTGAAACTGTAACAGAAGCTGACAGGTGTCTGAGAGTTAAGCTAATTATCATAATGGTCCAAACTGAACCATGCAAAAGGTATTTCATATTGTCACCTATAAACGCGAAGGTCTGTATGACATTACTGCTCAGGTTGAGCTGGCTGTAGCCGGGAGTAACATTCAAAGCGGGATAGTGAATGTTTATGTCCGGGGTTCAACGGCAGCCATCATGATTCAGGAGAATTGGGATCAAAGCGTTCAGAACGATGTGGTAACCCTTCTTAGAAAGATGGTTCCCCAGGGTATTTGGGAACATGATAACCAGGATGGAAATGGTGACGCCCACCTGAAAGCCGGCCTGGTTGGCCCCGATGTTACCATTCCGGTCATTGACAGTAAGCTGGGACTATCCACCTGGCAGAATATCTTTCTCTGCGAGTTCGACGGACCGAGATCCCGCCGCGAGATCGTGATCACGGTTATTCCCGCCTGAGCCCTGAGCCCTTATCTTTGTTGTGACTGCATCTCAAATGTCAAAATCCTACCTGGCTTTTCCATTTACCCGGAATTATTGCATCTATATACAAGAATCCGGATTTTGCATTTCAATTTTTATGATATACTTTTGATATATACTAATTGTATATCATGAAAATACTTTCACTAAAGCTGGATGAAGAAATTTTTACCGATATGGAAAACATCCTGGAACAGAAGGATCAGTCGAGGAACCGGTACATCAACGAAGCCGTTGAGTACTATAACCGAATGAACCGCAGACGAATTCTGACAAAACAACTGGCCGTTGAATCCCGGTTGGTTGCGGCAGATTCGCTGGAGGTATTATCTGAATTTGAAAACCTGGAAGATGAAGATTAAGCAATCTGATGTTTGGCTGGCCGATCTGAATCCCAGGATCGGTACAGAACCGGGTAAGGTGCGCCCGGTAGTCATTGTTCAGACCAACCTGCTTAACGGAATTCATCCATCCACACTGATCTGCCCGGTCACCTCTAAAGTCTGTCCCGAAGCCAGTCTCCTCCGGGTTCACATTTCTCAGGTTTTTGACGAGCTGATGGTGCCCAGCGACATTATGATTGATCAGGTCCGCGCCATCGACAACCAGCGCCTTTTGCGCAAAATCGGCACCCTGCAGCACGAAAAGGCTCTGCAGGTCAAGAAGAATTTGGCGATCCTGCTGGATCTTTAAAGGCTCAGGGCGAAAGGGTCAATTAATAACTATAACAGATGGCAATAGCGAAAATCAGTGTTATCCGTGTCATCTGTGGACAGTTATTCTTTTGCCTTGTTCCTTGTTCTATGAGCCTTGAGCCTTACTACAGTATCTCCTGTTTCCTCAGCTCCTCCGGGATCGCGATTACCAGCTTAAAAAGATTCTCATAGGCGTAGAGAGGAAGCTTTTCGTAGGTGTCATCTGGGCTGTGGCCGCTGCCCGATGGGCCCTTGGTGAGGAAAAAGATGGCGGGAACGCCTTTTTCATGGAAGGGATGATGGTCGCTGTTGGCCGCCGGATCGCGGTTTTCAACGTTCTTCATATATTGGTTTTCCTCGTTGATCTTCTGAACAATCGCAGCTTCATTCGGACGCACATTGCCGTTAAACAGGATCACCCCGTCCTGGCCGGTCATAACCATATCCAGATTGATCACGAGTTTGATCTTATCTAACGGAAACAGTGAATTTTTGACATAATAATTTGAGCCCATCAGTCCGGCTTCCTCGCCGCTGAAGAGCATAAAGGCAACCGAATAATAGGGTTTCTTTTCCCCAACGTAATGCCGTGCCAGGTCCATGACCATAGCCGTGCCGCTGGCATTGTCCTCGGCGGCCTGGTAATAATTACCTTCCCCGAACGACCCGATCCCATCGTAATGGGCGGTAAACACGATGAACTGATCGGTTTGTCCCGGCAGGTATCCGATTACATTCTGTGTGGGATAATTTTCATTGTATTCATTCACAATATTGAGTTCGACCTGTTCAAGGAGGGCCGGAACCGATTTCCGGTTTACCTGGATATGCGGGACTTTCATCACTCCCCTGCCCGTCCCGCTTATGGGGGTATTGGGATATACTTCGATCAGGGCAGCTATCCCCAATTGCTGTTCGGTTGCAAGTGCCTTGATTAAGCGGAACAATTCCGGATTCCTCAGTCCAAGCGAATCCAGCAGAACCACTTTCGGGGCCGGTGCCTCAATAACAGCCGCAATGAATTTATCCGGGCTTGCCATCAAAGAAGCGTTGATGATGATCGGTTTAAAGGTGCCGGTGAGGGTGGAGCTCTTCGGATTTACCACATAATCTTTGGCATATTTCAGTTCCTGTCCATTAAACTTTACCCGGACATCATTCATGATGTTTGCATTGAAGGTGTAAGGCTGCAGGTAACCGGCCGGAAATGACTTGATACCGAGCTGTTTAAGCTGTACAGCGATATAATCTGCCGCGATGCCATCGCCACGCTTATAATATCCACGCCCGTACATTTCCGGACCGCATAGCTTAATCAGTTGTTTACGAACAAATTGAGTATCCTGGGCCTCACTCAGGTTCGCGATGGCGAACACCAGAAAAAACAAGGCCGAAAATCGAAAGACAATGCGTTTCATAATTAATTTAATTTGCTTTAAAGATAGATCAATATGCCAATGTTATGATGTGCTGATGTGCTGATGTGCTGATGTGCTAATTTGAAAAATCAACATGATAAAGTATATTAGGCTCAAAAATCTGACATGGCTAAGAAGCAAAATAATCGTGTAACTCAATTACCCCAGACTGTTGAAAATCAGATCCGGAGCCGGGCAAGAAAATTAAAAATCGGGACCTGCATGAGTTGATGGACTTCCAGCGCTGTTCGTTTCCTTTGAGAATCCACGATTCAACGAACGCAAACAGCTCGAGGCCATTGCAGGTATAGGCAATTTTAAAGTGTTCGATTTAGAATCCAATCCGTTTAGCATTCAGTAAATCCAACCGTGAAAACTACTATCTGGATGAAAAGAAGTTTGTCCGCAATGATCGCGAAGCTTTGTCCAAGGCTGGAAGCTTAGGTGAAAACTCAACCCGGTAATAAAGCCAGAATATGAGTTTTTCTTCCTATCTTTTGCCTGGCTAAAAATGCAGACTGTTTAATAATGGAAGAACAAAAAGACCTTCGCTGGAAGCAGCGTTTTGTCAATTTCACAAAGGCGCTGTCTCAGCTCGAAAAATTTATTAAGAAAGGCGATGAACTTAATGAATTGGAAGTTCAGGGAATGATTCAGGCATTTGAATACACCTTTGAGCTTGCATGGAACCTGATAAAGGATTATTATGAATATCAGGGTGCGACTGAAATTCAAGGAAGCCGAGATGCTTTTCGTCTGGCATTTAAAAGGGGGTTGATTGTCGAAGGTGAAAGCTGGATGAAAATGATTGAAAGCAGGTCAAAAACATCTCATACCTATAATGAAGAAACAGCTGAAGAAATTGCAGATGCTATTTTAACAAGCTACTTTTTCATGTTTAAAGAGTTGCATAAAACCATACTGAAAATTTCAACCGGACAAAGCGATCTATTTGAGGGTGCAAAATGAAATACGGCCTGAAAAAAAATATCATTCAAAAGATTCAAGATGTTTTTGCTGCCTTTCCCGAAGTGGATGAGGCTGTTTTATATGGTTCCAGGGCTAAAGGCAATTTCAAGCCCGGGTCTGATATTGACCTGACATTAAAAGGCAAAAATCTGAATCTTTCGGTAATGAATAAAATCAGTATGCTGATAGACGATCTGCTCTTGCCTTACACTTTTGATTTATCCATTTTTCATCAAATCCATGATACCGATTTGATTGATCACATTCAGAGAATTGGGATTTCATTTTATAAGAAAACTATAGCGCCTCAGTAAATCGCCTGGATTACATCATGCTTGTCCGCAATGATCGC
>JBBAAF010000059.1:0-21810 GCA_041658425.1 Bacteroidales bacterium
TGCAGGTTCTCGACTTCAATGGCAAACCCATGTTTGAAGGTGACGGACTGGTAATCAGCAATTACCGGCAAAAAACCACGACATTGTCCGAATTAATTGTCGATTTGGATGGCAATGTGGTTGTGGCCTTTTCCGATACCAGGAACGAAGAATATTCTGATATTTCTTTATACAAAATGGATAGTGCAGGGAATCAGCTTTGGGGCGAAGATGGTATCAACTTCTTTATACCGGGGACCAACGATGCAGGTCCTAAAATGGCGGTCAGTCCGGATAACTCCATTACGGTTTGCTTCGGTAGTTTCAACAAAATAAACACCGGAGCACAAATGCAGATGTACCTTTACCGGATTTCTGAAAACGGAATTCTTCTGTGGAATTCAGAACCCAGAATCATTAAAGATGAAGCATACAGCTTCACACCGGAAGGCATGATGAGCTGCATCGACGGCAGTATTTTGCTGGCCTATTATTTTGCTGTCGATATAGGTCTCGGTGTTCACATCATGGTAAAAAAAATTGATCGCAACGGATTCGATGTTTGGCCAAAGGATCTGCTGATTTCCAACCGGTGCCTGGGTGGCAGTACCCGAACCATTACCTATGTTGGAGAAGATGGAATCTTTTATCTGGCCTGGCATGCTCATGGTTGCTCAGACCAACCATCGGCTCCCTATATTCAGGGAGTAACCCCGGACGGAAATATCCTATGGCCCGAACCGGGGGTTCGGGTATCAGAAGACCGTACTCATGATCAATACCATCCTGTCATACAAGGACTTAATTCAGATGGAGATATATTTGTCTTATGGTATACTGTTAGCAGACCATCCGGGTTTACAAATCTTTTTGGACAATTTATAAGCCAGGACGGCGAGTTGAAATGGGGAAACGATGGGATAGAAATTAAAGAAAAGTTTCATCCGGTTTTTGCATATGGTTCAATTGTCAACGATACGGTAATCGTTATATACACTGATCCTGTTTTTAACATTGATATGTTCCAGGCTGTTAAAGCAATAGCTTTGGATAAGGATGGATCTTTTTGCTGGCCTCATGAAGTAGTTGTAAATGATCTCAGAACTTCTAAGGCTGTTGACGGATTTACACCGATCGGCAATGGTCAGGGCGTGATTGTTTTCAGGGAAGACGATGGGATTCTAACTGCACCCAGAATGGTTGCACAAAATATCTGGACGGATGGTACAATCGGATTGAAGACCAGTACTACTGATCCGAGGGAATTGAATCCCGAAATCCGGGTTTTCTTCAGGCCTGATGAAGGTATTATTATCGATGGGCTTACCCGCCAGTGCGATATCATGATCTTTAATACTTTAGGACAATGCCTTCATCAGGTGAAAGGAGTAGAAATGGGATCGCAGTTTGTTAAGATTGACACTCCCCATTGGAATCCAGGGATTTATTTCGTGAAAATCCTGCAAAAAGGAGGTAAAATCACTTGTTCAAAAATTTTAATCAATTGACAGGTGCCAGAAATCCTTAGTTCAAGGTATAAGCATTCATCATTTTTTTAAAAAACTGTACATATAATAGGTTTCAACCTCATTAAAAAATCCTTAAAGCTCTCACCATCCACACCTACCAGATATGCCAGCCTCATTAACGTGAATACGAGCGGATTGTCAATCAACCGGCAACCGCGGCCTCGGGGATGCCTATCTGAAGTTGGGTCAGGCCTTCCGGAAGTCCTCGGTTCAGTCACGTTTAAGCCGCAGCTATTTAGCAATAAGTAGACAGGTCGGGAGTGAGGTGAATCAAGCGAATAGCATAAAACATTTTCTACGATGAAGGGTTATATTAAAAAAATAAATCGCTGCATCATGAAAAACAATGTCGTCGGATGGTTTGAAATTCCGGTCGCTGATATGGACCGTGCCATCAAGTTTTATGAAACCGTTTTTGAGTTTAAAATCGATCGTAACCAGTTGGGTCCCCTGGATATGGGCTGGTTCCCATGGGTAGAAAACGGACTTGGATCGGGAGGATCATTAGTTTATCATCCGGATCAAGAGGATGACGGCAGTAATGCTGAGGACGGAAATTAAAAATTAACCCTGCTCCGAAAAGTCGAAGCAGGGTTAACCGGATGATTTCCCAGAAAAAAGTGTACCGCTATTTTACTTCCGCCTTCGGCATCAGTACTCCGCGTATATATTGCTTGCTATCTAAATATTTCCCGGCTGTCCGCTTAATATCCTGAATGGTAACAGCTTCCACAGTCTTAGTGTACTCATCAAGACTATAAATCTTATTCCCGTTTAAATACAAATCCTGAAGGGCCCCCAGCCAGAAATAATTCTGTTTGATTTGCTTTTCAAAATCCTTGATAATTGTCTCTTTGATTTTTGCCAGATCAACTTCGGTTGGGCCTTCCTTTTTGATCCGCTCCATTTCGCTAAAGATCGTCTGTGTGAGAGTATCCACCTTTTCAGGAGCACAACCCCAGTTTGCAGTGATCAAATACTCTTGTTTAGGAAATTTACTCAGATTTTCCTGAAAACTTACCCCATAAACCCCGCCCTGTTCTTCGCGCATCTGCTCCCTGAGTTTGATATTCATCGTTTGCATCATTATGCTGAAAAGCAGTTTTTCCGAATCGGTATATTCAAATTTCCCGTCGAAAAACATCATCACCATACTTTGCGGCTCACTGTTCAATGCCATTTTTGTATCTATCACTCGGTCAACAAGTTCAGGATCAACATCTTTGAAAGATTCCTTGCGGTGTATCGAGGGCAATCCTCCTATATAAACCTGCAGCAAAGGCATGATTTCATCGATTTTAAAAGAGCCCACAAAGAAGAATTTAAAATCAGAAGCATCTTTTATCCGGTCGGTCACAATATCATAAGCCTTATCCAGGGTTATCGCATCGATCTGCTCAATTGTTGGGATCATGATCGCTCTTGGATGATTTGCATAAGCGAGCTTCATCACAGAATCCATGAAAATATACTGCGGATTAGCTTTGAAATTCTTTACAGAATTCTTGAATTTATCGATAAAGGATTTAAACGCTTCAACATCCTTTTTAGGCCGGGTAAACCACAGATAATTAAGCTGTAGCATGGTCTCAAAATCCTTAACGTTAGAGTTGCCCTGCATATTTTCAGTAAGCTCCTGGATGGAAGGGCTGGCACTGACACGGATTCCGGTCAGCTTCTTCCTGAGACTGACCATATTAAAATCCCCCAATCCCCCTTGTTGCATAATGGTTGTAGCCAATTGTCCGGTGACCAGATCGTTATCACCGACCAATGAAAGTCCGCCCGGACTGTAAGAGGTATAGTTTATTTCATCATTCTTAAAATCGGTACTTTTCAAGACGACTACCGCTCCATTGCTGAAAGTAACCTCAGTGAAACCGGCTTCCTTATTTTCCACCCTTCTAACGATCTCGCCGGCTTTAGGCTTTTCCGCCAATAACGGGGCATCCGACAGATTATCAACATACGGGTCCAGTTTCTTATCCTTCGTCGACTTAATGATCCCGATCACCTCGGATTCGGTGGGCAGTTTGGTGCCTTCCTTGTCCGGGGCAAGTACAACCGCAGCGATATTTTCGCTGGTTATCAGTTCTTTGGCCAATTTATTGATATCATCCAGACCAATACCCGGCAGCAAGGATTTGACTATTTCCTGGTTTTGAGCAGGATTCATCAGCAGTCCCTGTGTCAGGAAGTTATTGATGCAACGGGATGACCATGAGTCGGATTCCACCTTATCGGCCTCTTTTACTGCACTTTCCAGATTGGTCAAAATGGCTTTTTTCTCCCGGTCGAGTTCCGCTTGGGTAAATCCATGCTGGCGTACCCTTTCGTTTTCGGTCATTACGAGGCCGAGGCTTTCACTAATCTTATTTTCCTTGGCACTTATATATATCGAATAGGCATTAGTCAGCCTGCTGTAAAAGGATCCGGTATATGCTGATGCACCGATAAAAGGAGTTTCCGGTTTCATGCCGATTTCTGACAACCGCTTGCTGAACATGGTATTATACAATTGCTCAGTCAGCTTTTTCCGGTAATCACCTATGGTCTTTACTTTGAAACCCGGATATTTGAAATAAACCTGGGCACTATAACCCATCGCTTCCTTGTCGGTAACAATGCTGATCAAAGGGTCCTTATTGCCTGGCACCTCATATTCAACGCGGTTGAGTAAGCCTTTAGCTTTCGGAATTTTCGCAAAATGCAGCTTCATCTTCTTTTCCATCTGTTTCAAATCGATATCCCCCACCACGATCAGTACCATGTTGTCCGGACGGTACCATGATTTGTAAAAACTTCGAAGGGTATCCGGCGGAAAGGTTTTCAACACTTCCTCCTTACCAATAATGAAACGCTCGGCATATCGTGATCCCTTAAGGAGAACCGGCTCATACTGGAGGCGCATGCGTTCATTCGCCCCAAGCCTTAATCTCCTTTCCTCCAGAATCACGCCCCTCTCTTTTTCGATTTCAGCATCCTCCATGGATACCAGATGTGCCCACTCTTCCATCACCTGAAAACCCTTCTCAATATTATCAGGATTGTCAGACGGGATTTCCAGGATATAGATCGTTTCATTATAGCTGGTATAGGCATTCAAACCGTCGCCAAACCTGACGCCCAAGGATTCCAGCATGCTGATCATATCATTCTTTTTCCAGGATTTGGTCCCGTTAAAGCACATATGCTCCATAAAATGAGCCAATCCCTGCTGACTGTCTTTTTCATTCACCGACCCTGCATTGATGGCGAGTTGCAGCAGCAGTCGTTTTTCAGGTTTCGGATTTTGCTTGAGGTAGTAAGTCAGGCCGTTTGACAGTTTTCCGATTTTCACCGTTGGATCCACCGGCATTTTCTGATTCAGATCGGGTTGCTGGGCCGTTGCGGGAATAATAATGGCCATCAGTCCGAAACTGACTAATAAACTTTTTAGGTTCATAATTGATTATTTTGGTTTGAAATAGTTCTTTTGAATAAGTCTGAAGGATCAGTGCTGGTGAACTTTAATCAGGGAATAGGTTGCTGTAACGCCAACGAGGCCTTTCTCGAAGGAGTGGCCGAAACGGGCAAACAGCAATATAAGGATGATGGGCTTTTTCATGGTGGACTCTCATTGGGTTATAAAATTAGGAAAAGAAATTGGTTCGTTTGTATACCCCCGGCAAAGAGTGCTGGTAAATCTTAGGGATTCCCGCCTTCCGGGAATGACAGGTGCTCGCGCGGAAGTTGTCACCCCGGCTCGCTGCGCTCACTAATTGTGCTCCCTGCGGTCGCTAATTGGGGGGAGTTGGTGGGATAATTCGTATCTTTCTGCCTTAAATTGAAATTTATAATTATCTGATTATGATAAATATACCTATCGATTGGTTACTAAACAGCGATCCCTGGACTGAGTACCGGACCCGATTGGATCTGCTTGGCCAGTCGACCGACCAGCTTGAGGTTCAATCAGCACGGGAGCGCGTGATCAAACATCCGAAGGTCATAGCAATTCTGGATAGCTTAACCGAGTGGCCGGGACCGGTTGTCAATAGTCACAAGAATGCCGGAGCTTTTTTTCATTTATTGCCTTTCATAGCTGATCTGGGTTTTACGAAAAACGATGAGCCCCTTCCGCGGGTAATCGGGAAAGTTCTCGAACACGTTTCCGAAGAGGGGCTGCTCCAGGTGACCATGAATATTCCGGTGCACTTTGGCGGTACCGGTCTCGACACACCAGCCTGGGCATTGTGTGATGCTCCACGGACGGTATATGCACTTGCCAAACTTGGGCTGCATGATAATGAGCAGGTTATACAGGCACGTGATTACCTGATCGGTTTGGGCCGGGATAACGGATATCCGTGGCAGCGTTTTGCATCGTTAGGTGGCAGTGTTGAAAACCGGTGACGAAACTGGTTTGGAGAATGTTGAATAGGGTTAGAGGTTAGGGGTTAGAGGTTAGGGGTTAGAGGTTAGGGGTTAGAGGTTAGGGGTTAGAGGTTAGGGGTTAGAGGTTAGGGGTTAGAGGTTAGGGGTTAGAGGTTAGAGGTTAGGGGTTAGGGGTTAGTGTTAGGGGCGACCCGCGGTCGCCCTTTTAAATGATGAGATTCGAATTTGGAGTTTTGAATTTTGAAGTACAAGATTCAAGTAGGGGCGGACCCTTGCGGTCGCCCGTATCTTGCGGGCGGGTCTTCGTATGGACATCTTCTTATCGTTCTTCTCGTTCTTACGTTCTCCCCCTCTCCCGCGAGCTTGGGAGCGCGGGAGAGGGGGCTGGGGGGGTGAGGTAGTCAATACTTTTTTTCTATCTTTCGGAGCAAATTATTTACCAGACTAGACTGATATGGCAACAACAGCAACAGTATCTGCAAACGGGCAAAAAAACTCGTATGTAACCTCTATCATTATCATTGGCGCTCTGTTCTTTATTTTCGGATTTGTCACCTGGCTCAATGGCACCCTGATCCCATTTCTGAAAATCGCCTGCCAGCTGACGAATTTTGAAGCTTATTTTGTCACGTTTGCATTTTACATATCCTATTTCTTCCTGGCTATTCCATCCTCGTGGATTCTGCATAAAACCGGGTTTAAAAACGGTATGGCGCTCGGGTTGTTTGTTATGGCCATCGGAAGTATCATTTTTATTCCGGCCGGGCAGACTAGAACATTCGGTTTGTTCTTAACCGGGTTGTTTATTCAGGGTGCCGGGCTCTCCCTTCTGCAAACTGCCTCTAACCCATACATCGTGATTCTCGGACCCATCGAAAGTGCGGCTAAACGAATCAGCATCATGGGAATATGCAATAAAACCGCCGGGATTCTCAGTCCTCTGATTTTGGGTTTTATCGTATTAAAAAATGCCGACTCAATCAGGGAGACAATTGCTACCACTACCGATATAGCTCAAAAAGAAGCTCTTCTGAGCGAAATGGCAGGCCGGGTGATTGTCCCCTATATTATTATCGCAATCGCACTTACGTTATTAGCCGTATTAGTCCGGTACTCACCGCTGCAGGATATCGACACCGACAGGGAAGACCAGCATGTAAATGATGCAACTCATGGTAAAACCAGTGTCTTTCAATTTCCTTATTTTGTTTTGGGAATCATCACACTGTTCCTTTATGCAGGATGCGAAGTAATCGCGGGTGATACCGTAGCTCTGTATGCTATGTCCAATGGAATTGGCACCAGTAAGGCAATTGTGTTTACTTCTTACACCCTGTTCTCGATGGTAGTTGGATACATCCTCGGTATTGCGCTGATTCCCAAAACACTCTCGCAATCCAAAGCATTGGGAATATCTGCTATTCTGGGTTTTCTATTTGCTTTGACAGCTATACTGATTAAAGGACCGGCATCCGTTTATTTCATCTCTCTGTTAGGTTTTGCCAACGCTATCATGTGGCCCGCTATCTGGCCGCTCGCACTCGGAGGATTAGGCAGATTCACTAAAATTGCCTCTGCCCTGCTCGTTATGTGTATAGCGGGATGTGCCATTCTGCCATTGGTTTATGGCCGTCTGGCCGATATATTTACCCGTCAGCAGGCTTACTGGATTGTGGTTCCATGCTACCTGTGGATTACCTATTATGCATTTTGGGGACATAAAATCGGCAGACCGGCAGAAGTCGGAGATTAAGGGAACATGATTCCTACAAAAAAACATCAACCAGCCATTTTACCTGGTCTGCATGACCGGGTCTGTGTGATCACCGGTGGTGCCGGAATTATCGGACGGGCAATCTGCGAGAGCCTGGCTGCATCCGGTATCAAATCAGCAATACTCGATATTAATTCCGATGCAGCCACACAACTTGCCGCAAAGCTGGAACTACAATACGGGACCAGATGCATCGGCGTTACAGCCAATGTGCTCGACCGGGAATCCCTTGAACAGGCCAAGATCATCGTGGAAACCGAACTCGGTCCGGTTGATTTTCTGATCAACGGCGCCGGAGGTAACTCGCCGAAAGCTACGACGGGAGCGGAAGTGTACGGGAGGACCTTTGAGTCCTCCCCTCATGGGTCATACAGTACGATATTTGATTTGGAAATATCCGGGTTTCAGGGCGTTTTTGACCTGAATTTTACCGGAACTTTGCTGCCCTGTCAGGTTTTTGGTGAGGGAATGGCGGAAAGAGGACGAGGCGTAATATTGAATATCAGCTCGATGAATTCGTTCCGTCCACTGACAAAGATTCCGGCTTATTCCGCTGCCAAGGCTTCGGTCAACAATTTTACCCAATGGCTGGCGGTGCATCTGGCTCAAGCCGGGGTACGTGTCAACGCCATTGCGCCCGGCTTTTTCCTGACTGATCAGAACCGTTTCCTGCTTATTGACAAAGAAACGGGCGAACCCACTGCACGAGGTAATAAAATCATAGCCAATACTCCCATGGGCAAGTACGGTCAGCCCGAAAACCTTCAGGGAGCGGTGCTTTTCCTTCTGTCCGATCTATCTGCCTTCATTACCGGGGTGATTCTCCCTGTTGACGGGGGATACTCGGCATACGGGGGAGTGTGAACAGATATAGAAGGTGGAAGGAGGAATTTAGAATCAGAATTGAGAGTTTTGAATTTTGAAGTTAAAGATTCAGGTAGGGGCGGACCCTTGCGGTCGCCCGAATTGTATGGGCTGGCCTTGGAGCCGGCCCCTGACAACCGATAACTGAAAACTGACAACCGATAACCGACAACCATGAAAAATGTTATCATTGCCCAATCCGGCGGCCCTTCTTCGGTGATTAACAATACGTTGAGAGGTATCATTGAAACCTGCAGGTATTTCCCCGATAAATTCGGTACCATCTATGGCGGATGGCACGGAATCGAGGGTGTTCTGAAGGAAGAACTGCTGAATCTTTCGGATCAGCCCGAGCAGGAGGTTTCCCTGTTGCGGACCACCCCGGCAGCGGGAAGTATCGGCACTTGCAGGTACAAGCTTAAGGACAAGCAACAGAAAGATTTTCAGCGCATTCTAGAGGTATTTAAGGCACATGATGTCGGCTATTTCTTTTATATCGGGGGAAATGATTCACAGCATACAGCCTTAAAAGTTAGTGAAATGGCCCGAATGGGTGGCCTCGACCTGATTGCCGTGGGGGTTCCGAAAACAATAGATAACGATGTCGGCGACAGCGAGTTTCAGCTGATTGACCATACTCCCGGATATGGAAGCGTTGCACGGTATTGGGCGAATGCCATCCAGGCAGCCAACGAGGAAAACCGCGGCTCCTCAACGGCTGATCCGGTACTGGTGCTTCAGGCTATGGGCCGGAAAATCGGCTATATCCCCGCAGCGGCCCGACTGGCCGATCCTCACCGTGAGATGCCGCTGCAGATCTACCTGTCAGAATCGGGTGTCGGTGCCAAGGAAATGGCAGATAAGGTGAATGACCAGTTGAAAACAGATGGCAGATGCATCATTGTGGTCAGCGAAGGTTTTGATATGGTAGGGGAGGACCCGTGGGTCCTCCCGAATGACGCGGACCCGCGTGTCCGCCCGGATGCAATTGAACACGTCAAGGATTCCTTTGGCCATGTGGAATATGGTGCGGCGAAATTGGCTGCCTATCAACAGGTGGTTAACTACCTGAATGAGGTGGGATTAAAGGCACGGGGATCCGCAAGGGGACAGGTGCCGGGAACGGATCAGCGGCACGCGATGATTTATGCATCAACGGTGGATCTGGAAGAAGCCTATAAAGTAGGCCAGAAAGCAGTGGATATCGCACTGAACGACGGAAACGGCTGGATGGCAACTTTACTGAGGATAATCGGCCCGATCTATCATGTACGGTATGATAAGGTTCCGCTGGAAAAAGTAGCCCTGTCCGAACGCACATTCCCGGATAAATGGATCGCCCCGAACCGTATCGACGTAACCGACGAATTTGTCAGCTACGCGTCGCCGCTTATCGGCCTCGACTGGCCATCGATCCCGCTGGTAAATGGTTTGCAGCGGTTTACGAGGTTCAACCCCAAATTTGCTACAAAGAAACTTGACACCTATCAGCTTGAAGCGGAGTAGCAATATCTGGTTGCAGGTTGCAGGTTGCAGGTTGCAGGTCAACTTGCAACTTGCAACCTGCAACGATCATAACCATCATAACCATCATAACAATTACCTTCATGACTAACCAGGATATTCTCCTCAACCTCCGGCCCGACCGGGATTTTTTCATCGGGATTGATTCCGACGGTTGCGCGTTTGATACGATGGAGATCAAGCAAAAAGAGTGTTTCTGTCCGAATTTTATCAAATTCTGGGGTTTCCAGCCAGTGGCAACTGCCGCCCGGCAAACCTGGGAATTTGTAAATCTCTATTCAAAACATCGGGGTACCAACAGGTTCCTGGCAGTAATCGAAACCATCCAGCTGCTTGCCGAACGGAAGGAGGTGAAAGCCAGGAACTTTACGATGCCGGATATCTCTGCACTGAACGAATGGACCCGCAATGAAACCCGCCTGGGCAACCCTACCCTGGCTGCCTATGCTGCCGAAATCAATGATCCGGAGATCGACCGGGCCCTTGCCTGGTCGAAAAAGGTTAACGAAGACATCAGTCAGATCGTTTTCGGAATACCGCCATTCCCTTTTGTAAAAGAGAGTCTGGAACGACTTCAGGATTATGCCGATATGATAGTGGTTTCTCAAACACCGGTTAAAGCTCTCAGGCGCGAATGGGAAGAACATAATATCGACCGGTTTACTAAGATAATCGCCGGACAGGAATTCGGCACCAAATCGGAACATCTGAAATATGCAGCCAAAGGAAAATATCCCGATACCAATATCCTGATGATCGGCGATGCTCCAGGCGATCTGAAAGCTGCGCGCAACAACGGGGTACTATTCTATCCCATTAACCCCGGCAGCGAGGAATTATCGTGGGAACGTTTTTACAGGCAAGGCATTGACCGGTTCCTGAGTCAGAATTACATTGGAGATTATCAGGACAAGCTGATAGCTGATTTCGAGAAACTGTTGCCCGAAAAACCCCACTGGACCTAAATCATGATATTATTTTCCTCCGGATCGGAATATAACAACCTCACCGCCAACGATTTGCGATTGGGATTGGTTGAGGCACTCGGAAAGATGGGTTTCCGAAAAAAAATACTGGTGGTTCCGCCGGATATTACCCGTTTCCATTCACGGGCGGGAGAGATCACCCGGATGGCTTATGATTATTATGGGGACAGGATTTCAGATATCCTGCCGGCGCTGGGGACTCATAAACCGATGAATCCGGGCGAGCTGGACCGCATGTTTCCGGGGGTTCCGCATAACCTGTTCCGCGTGCACGATTGGCGAAAAGATATCGTGCGCATCGGAGAAGTTCCGGGGGATTATATTTCCGGTATATCCGGCGGAGCCTTCTCTTATAGTTGGCCCGTGGAATTAAACCGACTGATTTGGGAAGGCGGTCACGACCTTATCCTTTCTGTTGGTCAGGTAGTTCCGCACGAGGTTATGGGGATGGCCAATTACAACAAGAACCTACTGATTGGTTGCGGAGGGCCCGAAAGCATCAATAAAAGTCACTTCCTCGGCGCCGTTTATGGCCTGGAACGTATTATGGGGATCGCCGACAACCCCGTACGGCAAATCCTCAACTATGCATCCGATAAATATCTTTCGCACCTCCCTATCCTCTACGTTCTTACTGTTCTGTCATCCCCGCGAAAGCGAGTTCCCGCTTCCGCGGGAATGACAAGTGCTCCGATGATCACTAATGGCCTGTTCATCGGCACCTCCGGGGACGTTTTTCTCGCTGCAGCGGAACTCTCTATGAAAGTAAATAACACGATAATGGATAAGCCTTTGCAGAAGGTAGTTGTTAATCTTGATCCACGGGAGTATCGCAGCACCTGGCTGGGAAACAAGTCGATATACCGCACGCGGATGGCCATTGCCGATGGCGGCGAGCTGATCGTGCTGGCACCGGGAGTGAAGGAGTTCGGGGAGGATCCCGAGATCGACCGGCTGATCCGGAAATACGGATACCACGGTACACCAACCATTCTGGATGCCGTTAATCGAAATGAGGACCTCCGCAACAACCTCAGTGCGGCGGCGCACCTGATCCATGGAAGCAGCGAAGGAAGGTTCCGCATCACGTATTGTCCGGGCCACCTCACCCGCGAAGAGGTTGAAAGTGTGGGCTTTGAATTTGGCGATATTGAATCCATGCTAAACCTGTATAAACCTGATAATCTGCATGATGGCTTCAATCGGAGTGAAACCGGCGAAGAGTTTTACTATATTTCCAATCCGGCCATGGGATTGTGGAATTGCAAATAAATCGCAGGTTCGGGTCCTTTCCCCGCTACAAAAAAAGCCTTCGGAGATCCGGAGGCTTTTTCGTTGATTGTAAGTACTAACTAACTTCTAAAAAACTCCGCATGCAATTGTATGATTATAGGTTTTCCCTTCGGCCACCATGAAAGGAGACAGAGATGGTGAGCTAAGGGCTCCTGATCCGTACCATCCTACCAAATCACCTGCACTCCAGTCGCCGCTATTATCAGCGTCAACCCACACATCTAAATAATAGTTACCCGGAACTACATCGTTAAAAACAAAACTAATCTTAGCTCCGCTTCCACTGACATCTCCGATAGCCACTGGATTGTAAGCATCCCAATCATTTGTGCTCATATATATGGCCACTTGAGCATTCCCCAAATTGCCGGATACGCCTGCCTGAAGTTTGGCTGTTCCGGTAATTTTTGTTTGCTTATCAACAATAATCGGATCATCTTTCTTGCAGGATGAGAAAAGCAGCAAAGCTCCGATAAACAAACCTGCCATTCCCAAAATGGAGTTTTTAGTTTTCATAGGTGTTGATTTTGTTTTTTATGTGCGTTTATTAAAGGTATGTTACTTCAGGAAAATCTATCGATCAGACCTAATGACAGCCTAAATTTAAATAAATATTTAATATGTACCAAGAAATTTTCTATTTTTTTACTGAATCACCATTTTCCTGACAAATGTATAACCGGCATTTACAATCCGTAGTGTATAAAATCCTCTATCCCATTGATTTACATTAATTTTAAGTTTTATACTGCCGCGTGGAACGATTATGTCATAATAAACTTTGGTTCCAATAGCATCAAAAATGGCAATTTCCATATCTTCAGTTAATATTCCGGTGAAATCAATGTTTATCCAATCTGTTGCAGGTATGGGATAAATACGCAAGTCCTTACTTAACAAATTATCATCCGTTCCGGATGTACCGGTAACTATCACCGGCTTGATTAACTGATTGTTAGTCTCATCTGACTCTTCAACCATTCCATCCTTATCTACTACACCAATCAGGAAATATTGGCCGGGGCTGAGATTCGCCTGCATAATAAATCCAGACGACAGCTGAATCGTTCCTTTTGCACCGAGCAGTCTAGTTGATTCATCGAAAAGCTTGGGATCTGAATTATCAAGGGTTTCATCTTTCGACAAGAAAAAGGAAATCTTCACGGGGGAAGCAGTGGCATTACCACCATTGAAAACAATTGAAGTGACTCTGACATTTGTTCTTGGAGCAATCACTAACGGAGACAATGAAATTCTAATTATTTGAAGATCGGGCGTTTCTCCCTGAATGACGATTGAGACAAATGCAATGTTATTGGTTTCATTGGTTTCATCTATCTCAGCGTTGGCATCTGCCATGATAAGGGCAAACCAGCTCCCGGAGCTCAGTGTACCTGGCAGGGAAATATCCTCGCCGCTGATTGAGATATTGTCGCCGGCATTCAGAGGATCCATGGTACCGTAAGCCAGGTAAATATCATTGCTGTCTATTTTAAGGTCTTTCGAGAGGTACAGCTGAACCTGGTTGGAAGGCGCCTGAGCCCCGCCAATATTCAGCAAAGTACAGGTCATATCCAGGGATCCGCCTGGTGCCGCAACCTTAGGTGTAACTTCAAAATCTTGTATAGTCAGATCCGGTTTGGTATCATTAGTTAAAGTAACCAGGACTTCGTTGGATTTTGAAGATTCACCCACCGGAGTAGAATAGGATGCTGTAACGTAATATATATAGGTCCCAAGCGCCAATCCGGTATCGGTATATTCGACCGTTGCAGGATTATCAACGAATCCGATTTTTACCGAATTCCGATAAATCGAATAGCCTGCCAGCGTTCCGCCCCCAAGTTCGGGCTCCTGCCAGTTGAGTTTTACTGTAGCAGGAGATACGAGGGCAATCAGATTTTTTGGTGGATTCAGGGCAGGATTGCCTATTGTGATTGCAACGGAAGCCTGGTTATTGTCCTCGATGGATTCCACCACGGCTGCATCGGCATCAGCCACAAATAGGACAAACCACTTTCCGTTGTTTGTATTTGAAGGAATCTCAATATTTTCTCCATTAACATCCAGGGACGCGCCGGGATCGAGCGCATTCATGGTACCAGAAGCCAGCAGTCTATCTTCTGAGTCAAAGTTCTCATCCTGGCTAAGATAAACCCTAAGCATGCTTGATCCCGCCCGGGCTGAGCCTTGATTCTCCAGTTTGCAGGTCAGGTTGATCGTACCGCCGGGTTCAACATTAGCGGGTTCCACGTTCGGACTGGTAATAACCAGATCAGGTTTGGCCTCGGAACTAACATTAACCGTTACCGTGTTTGAAGGGCCCGATTCACCCGATGGCGATGAGTACCTGGCTGTTACATGATACTGATAGTTACCGTCGGCCAGACCCGATTCCGAAAAGGTCAGCGTATTCGGATTATTTATGGTGGAAATAGCGGTCCCGTTCCTGTAAACTTTATAGCCGGACAGCGTTCCGCTGCCTGCTTCTGGTTCCTGCCAGCTCAGTGTAACACTTCTGCCGGCAAGATTGGCATTGAGGTTCCTGGGCGGGTTCAAGGCTCCTCCTGTTCCTACGGTAAATGTAATGGTCTCACTGATCGCCCCGACATTGGAAATATGGATGCCGCCTGCCGTGCCATTGCTCAGGAAATCGGAAGGGTTTGTATTGTCACCGAATTCGGTGCGCCCCACGCTGGAGCTGAAGGTCGCATTGTTTATGTTCCCATTGCTCCGTGAGTTGCCATTTTGCCTGTAAACATATATTTCATCCGGTGGCCCCTGCGCATTCCCCTCAAGAGATGGATCTACCCGATAGATGATCAATCCGGATCCTACGATGCTCGATTCAAATCTTCCGGCGGCCTTCCGGTACTCTACCACAAAAAATTCTTTGGTTGAATTGGGCGATGGAATTTTATAAGCAGCGAATGCATCCGATGCCAGAGGCCTTAGGGTATAAGTCCCGTCGCTCGTTATCGACGGGATCTGTGAGAACCACTTCCCATATTTCATCTTCATATAAGCACTCATGTGTTGGGGGGGCGTCTTATTATGAGCCATAAGATCCCAAGGGCCGACTGGCGTAATATCATCATTTACATAACGATACAAATCGGGGGCTCCCAGAGAGTGGAACATTTCATGGCAAAGAACACTGACCCCGAGGGCTTCCGATAGCTGGAAATTAAAATCATACACCCGGTTCCCTCCGATCCTTACATCATAAGTGTATAAGACCCAGCGATGGGGCCAGAGCAAATCACTCCATCCATCGGTCGGCCCTTGCACAATAAAACAAACGTTATCTATATTTCCGTCATTATTATGATCATAATCGACTCCGCTGGCTACAACCTGAGCGCTTGCAAACTCCGAAGCATTCTTAAGCAGGGTCATTTCCCGGTCGACACTTTGATTATCGTTTCGGTAACCTTCAGGATTAGTTCCGCTGTAAGGCTGAAAATATCGCCGGGAGTGGCTGTCCTGGTAGCTGATTATGGTAGTACCATTGGGCTTCGGGTAAAAAGTTGTGCTGATATTCAGTTGGGATTTGGAAACCTCCTTGAAATACTCGATCATCGAAACGGTCCCTGCTCCGTTAAAAGCAGTGGAATACTGGGTTAGCGGTTCGGTGTACTCATTCTGGTTGCTGAACCTGACGAAAATAACCAGGTTATTATAATTCCCCGTATTGGAGAATGAGCGCGCCGACTTAACGGATGGTTCCTTAAACCGGGTGGCAAAATACTCCCGGTATTTTGCGGTACTGATGTTCAGGCCGGGCCTCAGTCCTGCAACGGAAGGATTATCGACCCCCGGGAGCAGCGTTGTTGGAATCAGTTCATCCCCAGGTTTATCAGCATAAACAAAATATCCTGTTTCGCGGTTCTGAATAATCGTAAAGCCATTTGCATCATGGAGCCAGTGGTAATACTCATCTCCCGATGCAAAGCAATTAATGACTGCCCCATTGGGTTGGGTTAATTTTTGAGGCACATACTCCAGGTATGCGGCCGACAGGCTTCCGGTAAAACCCAGGAGCACAAGCAGGATGAGACAACGGATGGCTTTCATAGTCATTAGACAATTGATGGATTACTAAAGTTATTTAAAATATGATACCCTGACCTATTTTTTTTATTAAATTAACAATCAACCATTAAGATGGAGTTTTGAAAACGTATATTAAAAATCCGGACTTGTTATTGCCAAGGTTTTAACATTTTAGCCTATGCATTATAAATCCAGCAACAGAAATCAAGAACCGGGGTAAAGATTGTGCATGGTTTACTACTTTTATCAAACATATGAAAATCGTTATAGACGATAAGATCCCCTTTATCCGGGGAGTGTTTGAGCCTCATGCCGAGGTTCTTTATCTTCCTGGCGGGCAGATCAGTCGGGAGCATCTCCGGGATGCCGACTGTTTGCTCGTCCGGACCCGAACCCGCTGCGATCAGAAATTACTGGAAGGTACCCGGGTAAAGTTTATTGGTACCGCCACCATCGGGTTTGATCATTTCGATACGAAATGGTGTGAGGAAAACGGAATTACCTGGACCAATGCACCCGGATGCAATTCCGGAGCTGTGGCACAATATGTTACTGCCGCACTCCACGAAATGGCTAATCGGCTGGGCTTTGATCTGAAAGATAAAATCCTTGGAATCATCGGTATAGGTCACGTTGGAAAGAAAGTTGAAAAGATTACCCGTGAACTGGGAATGCAGGTGATCCTGAACGATCCGCCCCGCGCCCGTTCAGAAGGTCCGACTGGTTTTACCGATCTGAAAACCCTTATAACTCATTCCGAGATCATCTCCCTCCATGTTCCGCTCAACAGGGAGGGTCAGGATAAAACCTATCAAATGTTCGACCGGGAATTTCTGAAAGCATTGAATCCCGGTGCTATACTAATCAATACTTCGAGGGGAGAAGTGGTGGATGAAAGGTTAATGGTTAGGAGGTTAATGGGGTTAGGGGAGTTAAGGGATTTGGGGGGGGTGGCACTTGTCCTTGATGTCTGGCCCCATGAGCCCGAAATTAATCGGGAGTTGCTTAGCCTTACAAGCATTGCGACCCCGCATATTGCCGGATATTCGGTTGAAGGAAAGTATAATGCGACGAAGATGATGGTTGAAGCCGTGTCGAAATATTTTCAATTATGCATGGACCCGCTCCCACCCCTCACCAAAGAAGGGGTAGTAGTGAGGCAAAACGGACAAGCGGCTATATACGACATCATGGCCGACGACCGCCGCCTCCGTGAATCCCCAGAAACATTTGAACAACAACGAAATAACTATCCCGAACGCTGGGAATCAACTCCTGATAAAAAACATCAGCTATGAACCACTTATCCAACATAGGCCTCATCGGTCTCGCCGTGATGGGCGAAAACCTGGTATTAAACATGGCTGGCAAAGGCTTCCAGGTTAGCGTATTTAACCGCACAACCGAGCGGGTTGACAAATTTCTGGCTGGCGGTGCCAAAGGTAAATCGATTGCAGGATTTCACACCCTCGAAGAATTCGTGGGTTCACTGGAACGCCCCAGAAAGGTGATGATGATGGTGAAAGCCGGGCAGCCCGTGGATGACCTGATTGAACAGCTGATTCCGCTCCTGGAGCCGGGCGATGTGATCATCGACGGCGGTAACAGCCATTATCCGGATACCAACAGGCGGACAACCTATATCGAAAGCAAAGGCCTTTTCTTTATTGGCACAGGTGTATCCGGTGGTGAGGAGGGAGCCCTGAAGGGTCCGTCGATCATGCCCGGAGGTTCAAAAGCTGCCTGGCCATTGGTTAAGCCTATCTTTCAGACTATTGCCGCCAAAGTTGAAGGTGGAACACCCTGCTGCGAATGGGTGGGCGAAAACGGAGCCGGCCATTTCGTAAAAATGGTGCATAACGGGATCGAATATGGCGATATGCAGCTGATCTGCGAAGTGTATCAGATCATGAAAGATCACCTCGGCATGTCTCCCGATGAAATGTCGCAGGTGTTTGCCAGGTGGAACAAGGGTGAACTCGACAGCTATCTGATTGAAATTACGGCCGATATCCTGAAATTTAAAAATGAGGATGGACTCCCCCTGGTCGATTTTATACTCGATGCAGCCGGCCAGAAAGGCACCGGTCAGTGGACCGGCAAAGCCGCCCTCGAGCTCGGTGTTCCACTCACACTGATCACTGAATCGGTCTTCTCCCGGAGCCTTTCCGCAATGAAGGAGGAGCGGGTCAGAGCGGCGGGAGTATTGAGTTTTGAAGACTTTAAGACTTTAAGACCGGAAGACCTTAAGACTGAAACCTTTCTTACTCATCTTCGGCTTGCGTTGTACGCCTCTAAAATCATCTCTTACGCACAAGGATACATGCTTATGCAGGCCGCCGCAAAGGAATATGGCTGGAACCTCAACTATGGCGGGATCGCGCTGATGTGGAGAGGCGGCTGTATCATCCGGTCGGCTTTTCTGGGAAAGATCAAAGAGGCTTACGACTGGAATCCTAATCTCGCAAACCTGTTAATGGATCCCTTCTTTCAGGAGCAGATTGAAAAGGCTCAAGGCTCCTGGCGCAAGGTGGTATCGGATGCCGTTTTAAACGGAATACCGGTACCGGCCCTCTCCGCCGCCCTCTCCTTCTTTGACGGATACCGTTGTGAACGACTGCCGGCCAACCTGTTACAAGCCCAGCGGGATTATTTCGGTGCCCATACGTATGAGCGGATCGACCGGCCGAGGGGAGAGTTTTTTCATACTCAGTGGTTTTAAAAATAGGATAAATCAAAAATGAAACCATTTTTAGATTCCAATTTCCTCCTCACCAACACCACCGCCGAGCGCCTCTATTTCGGGTACGCGGCCAAAATGCCGGTGATCGATTACCATTCGCACCTGAATCCCCGGATGATTGCCGAGAATCATCAGTTTGAGAATATCACCCAGGCATGGCTTTACGGAGATCATTATAAATGGCGGGCTATGAGGGCCAACGGTATTCCGGATCAATTCATCACCGGTGATGCCACCGATTATGAGAAATTCGAAAAATGGGCTGAAACTGTTCCGTATACGTTAGGCAATCCGCTTTATCACTGGACCCATCTCGAACTCCAGCGCTACTTCGGAATCACCAGTCACTTGTCACTTGTCACTTGTCACTCAATATACGAATCAGCTTCCGGCATGCTCCATCAGCCTGATTTCTCCGTTCGCTCCCTCCTCGAAAAAATGAATGTTGAAGTGGTCTGCACCACCGATGATCCGCTGGATTCACTCGATTACCACCGGCAGATTGCTGAATCCGGATGGAAAGTTAAGGTTTTACCGACCTGGCGGCCGGATAAAATTCTGGCTTTAGATCAGCCCGAATCCTGGAACCGGTATGTCGATACCCTTTCCGAAATCACCGGAATTTCGATCAATCATTACAATGACCTCCTCGATGCACTCCGGATCCGCCACGATTATTTCCACAACCACGGCTGCCGACTATCCGATCATGGCCTCGAAACTTTCCCCTCCAGAAACTTCACCCAATCTGAAATCGAATCCATCTTCCAATCCCTCCGCCAACCCGAAACCTGCAACCTGCAACAATCACAACAATCACAACCCTTACAACCGACAACTGACAGCCGACAACTCACAACGGCCCTCCTCCTCTTCCTTTCCCGCCTCGATGCCGACCAGGGCTGGGTGCAGCAATTCCACCTGGGTGCATTGCGGAGTGCCAATTCCAGAGGATTACGCGAACTAGGCCCGGATTCGGGCTTCGATTCAATAAGCGATCTGTCAGTCGCAAAACCGATGGCCCGCTTTCTCGACCAGCTGGAATCAGAAGGCAAACTCGCCAAAACCATCCTCTACAATCTAAATCCCGCTTATAATGAGGTTCTTGCCTCAATGACAGGGAATTTCCAGGATGGATCGGTTCCGGGTAAAATTCAATGGGGCTCAGCCTGGTGGTTTCTTGATCAAAAGGATGGAATGGAAGCTCAAATTAAAACCTTGGCGAACTTCGGATTACTCAGCCGCTTCATCGGCATGCTAACCGACTCACGCAGCTTCCTATCCTACCCCCGTCATGAGTATTTCCGCCGAATCCTTTGCAACTTCATCGGCGAATCGGTAGAACGCGGCGAATGGCCCGAAGACCAAGCCTGGCTCGGAGCTCTGGTTGAGAGTATTTGTTATGGGAACGCGAAAAATTATTTTAACTTCTGATAAATATGCGCTTCGCGCTAAATATGCTCCCTGCGGTCGCTAATTATTAAAAAACGTTTTTCGGATGAAATTAGATAAGTATTCGTTCGGTGTTGGCGACCGGTTTGGACGGGAAGGCAAGGCGCAGCTCAGGGCGATTCAGGAAATTAACCGGCTGGGATTTCCTGTTGTGCCGGTTTGGAACAAATCGAACCGTGAGCATGAACTCGTTGGAACGACCCAGAAAACGGTTAAACAGGAGGCTGATGAAGCCGTTAAGGCCAACAAGTGGAAGGGAAATTATTATGTCGATGCCGACCATATCACCCTGAATAATGTAGATAAATTCTTGGATTACAGCGACTTTTACACGATCGACGTGGCGCACTTTATTGGCCATCCGGTGGAAACGAAACTTAAGGCGGATTTTTTAAAACGCACTGCAAACCATAGTATCCCTGGTTTCGTAGAGGCAGAATCAAATTACGATTTTGGCAGGTTTGCTGATACATATTTGACTGCAATTCATGAAGTTAAGAAGTTGCATGAATATATTCTGTCGAAAAAACCAGATGGGTTTATTGCCGAGATTTCGATGGATGAAGTGCAGTTAGCGCAAAGCCCGCTGGATCTGTATTTTATCCTGAAAGAGCTGAAACATCTGAATGTTGAACCTCAAACCATCGCTCCGAAATTTACCGGACTGTTTGCAAAAGGAGTTGATTATGAAGGTGACACAGAACTATTCGCAAAGGAATTTGAACAGGATATCCGGATATTACAAGCTGCAAAAGATCAACTGGAGTTCCATCATGAGGTTAAACTGAGCATTCATTCGGGCTCCGACAAATTCTCCATTTATCCGATCATTCGCGATCTTGTAGAGAAATATGAAGCTGGCATTCACATAAAGACAGCCGGAACAACCTGGCTCGAAGAGGTAATCGGGTTAGCCCGCGGCGGTGGCGAAGGCTTGCGTATAGCCAAGGAGATTTATCATCAGGGGATGATCCGGTTTGATGAACTATCTGCTCCATATTTATCGGTGCTTCACATTGATTCCGAAAAACTTCCCCCATCAAAAGAAGTTCTCACCTGGAGTTCCGCCCACTTTGCCAACACGCTGATCCACGAACAAACTTGCCGGGATTACAACCCTCACTTCAGGCAACTCATCCATATTTCCTACAAAGCAGCTGCTGAGATGGGCAAAGAATTTATGGATGCACTGGATTATTACCGCGATCCGATCGAAGAGCAGGTTTACACTAA
>JBBAAF010000060.1:0-21416 GCA_041658425.1 Bacteroidales bacterium
CACAGAGGGCCACAGAGGATTATCGTCTATATCTTTTAATTCCGTTCTTCAATAGCAGAACATTAAAATTAATGAGTAACCCGATCGGTCTGTTTGCAAATTTCATATAAGTCAGGATTTGGGCTTCATGAACCGGATTTAATACCTCAACCGACTTTAGTTCAATAAGAACCAGATCATGTACAAGAATATCGACCCGATACCCGCAATCAAGTTTTATTTCCTTGTAAACCACTGGTACAGGCAATTGTCTTTGAACCTGCAACCCGGCAAGCCTGAGCTCATAAGCAAGACACTCCTCATATGCGGATTCCAGCAAGCCCGGCCCCAAAGCCCGATGCACCTCAATCGCACAACCAATAATTCTTTCCGTTATCTCATTAATCTCCATACTACCGAATTAAACTCTGTGGCTCTCTGTGGTCCTCTGTGTAACTCTGTGTCACAAAAAAATTACACAGAGGACCACAGAGAGCCACAGAGAGTTTTATCTAAACAACTTAATCTCTTCTAAAATTTTATCTACCTCAAAATCCTGATTATATACATGAAACGATGCCCGGATTCCATTGAGGCCGGCTTCAGGTACCACACGCACCCGGATGCGCTTTTCGCCCGTGAGGTAGTTGGCCGTTTCCTGGTAGCCCTTGTTTTTCGGACGGAAGGTGATCATCGATGAGCGAAACTGCTCTTCAGCCGGTGAAAGGATTTCTATACCAGGCAGCTTAAGCAGTCCCTGATAGAACTGCTCCGCCAGGCTCCGGTTATGCACGCTGATCTTATCCAATCCTATGGCTAGAAGAAACTTTGACGCGGTTTCGAGTCCACGGAAAATAGATTCATTTTGCGTACCGTATTCAAACTTCTCAGCCGTATCGTGGAGCGTCAGTTCACCTTTTAACAGATCATGGCTCGCATCAGAATAGGCCCCTACAGTGGTGGGGTGCAACAACGGTAGTTTATCCTTCTGCACATACAGAAGTCCGGTTCTTTTTGGGCCGAGCATCCACTTGTGACCGCAGCAGGCATAAAAATCAATGCATGAGGCTTTCAGGTCGATCGGCATGGTTCCAACTGATTGTGCCCCATCAACCGCATACAGAATATTTCTTTCCCGGGCCATCTTACCGATTTCGGCTACAGGCAGCAACTGTCCGGTTGTGCAGGTGATGTGTGAATGGAAGATCAACCTGGTTTTATTGGTGATCAGGTTTCGTATCAGATTAACATTATTTGCCCCGTTTTTCAGATCCGGCTCAAATGCCCTGATAACAATTCCGTTCAGTTTCTGATGGTTCAGCAGTGGCACATTCAATGCCACATGTTCATGGGTAGTGGTAATGATCTCATCGCCCGGCTTTAATAGCAATCCGTTGAGAATGATATTGATCCCTTCGGTTGCGGTATTGGTAAGGGCCAGAGCTTCCGGCTCACAGCCCGGTCCAAAAAAGGGAGCGCAGGTTTTCTTGATTTGTAGCCACTGTTGCTCATCATGTCCGGGGCGGGGAGATTTTTCCAGTTCAAGCATCGTACTCTCAACCATTCTCAATACAGCTTTGGGAGAAGCACCGATTCCGCCGGTATTGAAATAGATATGATCGGCCGGGTAAGTGAACTGCTCCCGTATGCTCTTCCAGAAATCATCTTCCCCTGCAACCTTGGCCAAAGCTTGCGAAAATTCAGCAGGTGAGGCAAAAGCACTTTTGGTATGATCCAGCATCAGTCCCCCGGAGACCAGCCCGAGTGACTGTAAAAATCTGTTTCGGTTCATCTCTTAAAGTTAATCCGGATATCTGCCCGAGCTTCGATTCTGGCTGAAAAATTAATGTATTGGCTCTGCTCAATCTTCTCAATCTGATACTCTGTTAATAACCCATTAACCATTAACCTATTAACCTTATCTTCCTGCCCGATCAGCACATGAAACTCAACATCCGCCTTACACTCAAGGTCAATCTCCAATGTATTTTTGTTCCTTTTGTACTTGTATCTTATCCCGACACCCGATGCCTGATAACTGACACCTATCTCGGCCTCCGAGACTCCAGCGGCGAGCCACCGTGGTGACAACCTGACCTTTTCAAATCTCTTCAGACGGTCCTCGATGCCGGCCAACCCTTCGATCAGCGCCCAGGCCATGGCAGAGGAGCCCCAGCCATCGGTGGGCATAGCTTCGGGACTGGTGCTCTTTTCCACACTTGTGGGAGTGCCATCTGGAAAGTACCAGAGGTACGTCTCGTTCTTCTCTGATATCAGTTTATAGTATTGCCTGAGAATAGAAACCCCGTATTCTTCAAACCCGTGATTGAAAGCGGCTTTGGCCAGTTCACCGCCGGCCAGCGGGAAAATTCCGCCGTTGATATAGGCTCCGGCAATGAGCTTCTCATCCCCGAAAATCCCGTCAGGAAAGGGCGGATCAATCGAAAACCATTCAGCAAACGCTTCGGTGGTTGCTTTCCGTTTCTGATACTCTTTGATAATCGATACAGCCATTTCATGCGTAGCGATCCCTCTGTTTATACTCATCGGGTTGGCCATGCTGAGCTGCCGTGATTCATCCACACCCGGAATCGTCACCGGCGACAGCTTAACAAAATGGGTAAAATACTCCCCGTTCCAGCATACCTCTTGAACCTTGCGTCTTAAATCTTGAGCCTTGAGCCTTGCGCCTTGAGCCTTGGAAGTACCCACCCCCGACCCCTCCCTGAAACCAGGGAGGGGAGCAAGAGCTCCGAAATAATCATATAACAAGGCTAAAATGTTCAGCGCTTCGTAGTATCCGCTGTTATCTCCATGAAAAATTCCCCAAAAGGTGTTGTCATTGATCTGGAACTGAAGCCAGTTATACTTGCCCGCCGTATAGGCAAAATCCCATGTATCAATGGTATAGGCACGCTTAACGAGTCTGGTAGCCGGATCCACCCGCTGCGGATTGGTGAATATATAATCCAGGGCCTTCTCCATGTGCGGCATCAGTCCAAGTATCCAATCATCATCGCCGCAAGCCTGCCACGACAGCCAGGCAGCCTTTATGAACCGGTATTCAACATCAGCCTCCACGGGTACCCTGACGTATTTGGTCCAGTTCTCCTTTTCGCAGGGAAGTTTTTCCGGAAATGTGGTGAAATAATCGAAGATCCGGCCATTGGCAGCCTGGGTGGCCGCAAAATGGTTAACGGTGCTCTTCAGATCTGTTTCGAAATACTTCGCTGCCCGCATCATATCCGAATGATCCCGTATCCAGATCGATTTCGCATCGGGTGACCGGTAGCCCCTCACTCTTTCCCCGTCGATCTGCATTTCAAGCACATCTTGCTCAAGAAACGCCTTGACTTTTTCCAATAAATTATCAAACTCCGGAATGCCGGTGTGGATATAAGTCAGTGATCTATTCAAAATATTTTTCTATTTAACCCAAGTTTATGGATTATCCGGTGAAAACTCCAAAAGTCTTTGTATAGTTTTTGAGAGGCTGGTTGAATTCCTCGCAGCATTAACTATATTCCAGGTTGACCTTATAAAGGGAAGCAATGTGCTATTATAAAGTGGACCCCTTTTCGCTCCAGTTCTGGGACTAAAATTGGTCCTCATCTCAATATTTCGCGATGCTGAGGCTATCTCTCTCATCAGGTACAGGCTTGGTTTATATGGAAAAACAATCTCGAATATATTCCTTCTTTTATCAATAATCGTTGTAGGAGGAATAAGGTGAATATCAGAATGTATCCAGGCTGAGAAGCCTACCCTATCGGCCATCAGCCAAGATTCACCTTCACCATATGCTATCCTGAATAAATATTTCGGGTTTAGAATGGAAGGACCAAACCAATCATGAATCAATGATGGAGGACAATCATAAGTATCAAGATCAGTTAAAAGCATAATCGGGGAGTTGACAAGGTTATATTTTACTGCAAGAGGCTTAATATGGCCACCTCTAGCTGGCAGGACTTTGTCAATAATCAAATCAGGCCGGTATTCCTCTATTAGTCTTTCTATAATAGCTCTTGTAACATCGTCTTCTCCAACAATATCGATTTTCATAAAAAGACAAAATTAAAACTCAAGCATTTGTTGAATATTTACAGGAGCAACTTTCGGTATCACAGCCTCAGCAATCGAAAACCCAGCGTCCAAATACTTCTTTATATCTTCAACATCTATAGCCTTGTTCACTTTGGTTCCTTCTGTCGAAGGGATGAGCACAATGGTTTCATCTCCCCCGATACCTTCATTGGACAATATATCGTAGCTATGTGTTGATATAAAAACTTGGCGGATTCTTCCTTTTCTCCTTTGCATTTTATAAATGAATTCAGGGATTTGCTTGACGATGGCAGAATGAAGGTATAATTCAGGCTCTTCGAGCAGGATGGTTTCCTGGCCATCGAGTAAAGCCCACATGAATCCAATCAACCGAAGGGTGCCATCAGAAAATTGTGCTTCCTGCTGTTTAGCTCCTTTAGCTCGCCAATGCTGGTAAAGAGCTTCAAGATGCGGGACCCCTTTCTCATCGATAATAAAATCAACGTTTTTAAGTTGAGGTACTGCAATTTGCAAAATCTCATTAATCCTTTTTAGGTAGGAATCTCTGGTCTTCTTGTTTGTTTTATTCATCCGATCCAGCAAATTTCTGCCATAGAAATCCTCTTTGTTTGCAGCAAGTAAATAGGAATCTGCATCCCTGACTAATTGCGGAACAATATTCAGATACTGAGTATCCTGGAAAAAGAAATAAATATCCCGGAAATTTGCATTGACTGTTGGTTGTTCTAAATAAGTAAATTTTAAAGTTTCAGTGTCCTCGTCTTTTTGGGGTCGATGTAATATTTCCTTGTTTAATTTTAAATTTTTGACCTTCTCCTCCATAATTGTGGCTTGCCTCTTAAATATTCCCAAAGGGGTTCATGTTCTGAGGTGGAACTGGATAGTTGAACCGTTATTGATACTCCGGGTATTTGGCGTCCCGAAGGCATCGAATCTTAGAAACCCCACCTCTTTGCTCTACTGCATATTGTAGCCCTCCAGCCTGCTTAACAATATCCCGCAAAAATCGGATGACATCGAGAAAGTTGGATTTACCGCTTGCATTGGCTCCCACAATAAAATTTCTTTCGGATAGCTCAACCTCAATATTTTTGAAGTTTTTCCAATTGACCAACTTTATTTTACTGATTATCATTTTGCTAGTCTTTCAACGGTTTACTTTGCTAAGTTAATCCGTTTATTCCTCTCTTCCTATTATCAGGTCGGATTCGTGGGCATTCATACCTGTGGATATCTGAATTTTGACCTCCGTAACAATTCACTGTTGATCTGATCTATGTCAAATTCGTCTGGATTAAAGCTTCCGCCCAACCATCTCATAATATCTTGATATTTAGAGTGTTTTGAATTCTTTATGATCTTTTTAATGCCCGTATAACCATCAGTTCCCCCGCAATCTTCCGGTGGGCATTTTCTGGCTCCGTCAAGGCAGACAGGGGCTGCGAGACGTTCATGATCAAAGAGTACCTCCTCGAGCTGGATCAAATGGTTCCAACTGTCACCATAATCATACTCGTAAATACAGGACTCTTTTGGATACAACAGAAAATCATTGATCCTCATCCGTTGGTAATCGTTTATAAATTCAGGATCCTCGTCCCAGGGTACTCCATAATATTCGCCTTCATATTCGAACTGATGAAGGTGAGAATCCGTCCAGCCCATAGCGATCTGGAGGATCTTGTGGAGGGTTTTCAATGATGTTGTGGGGAGAATCAGAATACGTCTCCAAATCTTCGGATGGATATCTAGCAGACTAATATGTATTTGAAAATAAACTGGATTTTCCATAGCCCTGAATTTAAGTTGGGTTTTTCTTAGCTGCCGGGTCTTTTCCTCCTGGTCCAGCAACTCGCGATATTGCCTGACACTCATTCCCTGACTTTCGATCTGTATAATTAAGGCCGCTGCCTTGAACCACTTATTGGTTATCATACCCGAATATTCATGCATTTCCTGATTACAGAACCCGCATTTCCCATCAATCTGTATGGTGTCCAAAGTTGTCAGGAGGATCCGGTAATCGATCAGGGCATCCTTCGATTTACATATTAAACAGTCGGCATGGGTGATCAGAATATTGTATCCTTCGGGATCAGCACGAAATAATTCAAACAACTGATCCCCTGTAATTTCAATATCCTTCTTTGAAATTTTCATATTCACCTGAATTAGTTAGTAAAACCGCGAAAATTCTGACCGTAAGATACATTACTTCATTTAAAGTATTGAGTTCCCTTTGCATTTTCGACCTCCCCCTGCCCCCTCCTTAGAAAGGAGGGGGCAGGGGGAGGTCGAAAGGAGGTGGCAGAAGGTCAGAGGGTTACAGCCCGGCCTCCATCGCCAGTATCTCCGCCACATCGAGATTCCTGATTTCGCCTTCCTTGTTCAGGTACTTGACACCGTCAGTGAGCATGGTCAGGCAAAAGGGACAGGATGATGCGATGACCGTTGCGCCTGAAGCGACAGCCTCTCCGGTTCTTTCGATGAATACCTCTGTGCTTCCTTTTTCAGCCTCTTTGAAGTATTGCGAGCCGCCGGCCCCGCAACAGAAAGAGAAGCTTTTGCTGCGTTCCATTTCGGTTCTCACCGAATTTACGGTGCTCAGCAATATCCTGGGAGCCTGATAGACTCCATTGGCCCTGCCCAGGTAGCAGGGATCGTGAAATACTATGGTGTCGTTTTTAAAAAGTCCTGCCGATGATTTCAGTTTGCCCGAGGCGACATGGGTTTCCAGGAAGGTTGAATAATGTACCACCTCGGAGGAAAACCCGAGATCGGGATATTCGTTCAGAAAAGTATTGAAGCAGTGAGGGCAGAGGGTGATGATTTTTCTGATATCATAGTGGCGGAATGTTTCGATGAGTGCAAGCGCCTGCATGTGGAAAAGCATTTCGTTCCCGGCTCGTCTGGCGGGATCCCCGTTACAGGTCTCCTCGGTTCCAAGCACCGCATAATCAACACCGAGGTGATGTAAGATTTTGATCATCGCTCTGGCCACCTTCTGGTAACGGTCGTCGAAGGCACCTGCGCAACCGATCCAAAGGAGGTATTCCGGCTTCTTACCCTGTGCAGCCAGGTTTGCCATTACCGGCACCGGAATATCAAGACCCGTGACCCAATTGAGGCGATCGTGGCTGCCATATTGCCAGGGAGCCCCATTGTTCTCGATATTGGAAAACATCATGTTGAGCGGTGCCGGGGCAGCAGCCTTCTCCATGACCAGGTAACGCCGCATATCGAGTATCAGCGACGGTTGATTGATATTGACCGGGCATTCCCTGGCGCACGCATTGCAAAGTGTGCAGGCCCAGATCTCTTCAGCGGAAATGTAATCGCCCAGGTAAGTTTTACCATCCTGGAAATTCCGCCCGTTTTTCATCTTACCTTTGGACATCTCCTTCATCCTGGCCCTGAGATCGATCAGCAGCTTCCTGGGTGATAGTAGTTTGCCGGTGCGGTTGGCAGGACAAACATCTGTGCATCGTCCACATTCGGTGCAAGTTAATGCATCGAGGTAACCCTTCCATGAAATATCCCCGGCATCCAGCAATCCGAACCTCTCCGGTGGCGGACCTGCAGCTCCGGATTGTTCAGGATACAGCATCGATTCAACCTCATTCATCACGCTGGTCATGTTCTCCGCTTTTCCCAAAGGCTCCAGGCGGCTGAGCAGAACATTCGGAATGGACATGAAAACGTGGAAATGTTTGGAGTACGGCAGGAGATTGGCAAAGATGAAAATCAGAATAATGTGCGACCACCAGCTCAGATGCATGACAAAGTCAGCCTGGCCCGGGTCACCCTGAGTTATCAATGAAGCAAGGATGGCACTCACCGGGTAGGTTCCTGCAATAGGTTGAGGATCCGATAGCAAATAGGAGGTATTGAATCCCAACAGGGTGACCATGAGCAGGAAAATCATCACAAGTGCAACCACAGCATCGATATGGGATTTCTTTTTCATTTCGATACCATGAAAACGCTTGACATTAAGAGCAATCCGCCGCAACAGGAAGACTCCGATGGAGATCAGTACGAGGAGGGCAAAAACGTCCCCCAGACCCGTAATCAGGTTATACAGGAATCCAAGTCCTGCGAAAGATCGTTCGGTCCCGAGCAGTCCATCAGCAACCATTTCGACGGATCCTAAGGTGATAATGCAGAACCCCCAAAAGGTGAGGGCATGGAAGAATCCGATCACCGGCCTGCGGAAAATACGTGATTGGCCCAAAGCGATCCGAAGCATAAGCCCCAGTCGTTTGCTCCAGTGCCGGATCCTGTGCGGGCCTGTCAGGCTGAATCGGAAAACATATTTTCTGACAGTCAGGGAAAACACAATCAGTGTTGCAACCAGCAATCCGGCAAAAATGAGCTGTCCGTCCATATATTATTCAGATTTAAGCTTTTTCACAGCTTGAGTCAATGCCGGAAGCACTTGAAACAGGTCGCCGATAATGGCGTACCGGGCAAATTGAAATATCGGGGCTTCGGGGTCCTTGTTGATGGCGACGATCACCCTGGATGAACTGATTCCCCCGATGTGCTGGATTGCGCCGGAAATTCCGCAGGCGATGTATAAGTTTGGAGCGATGACCTTTCCGGTTTGCCCGACGTGTTCCTGATGCGGGCGCCAGCCTTCGTCGGCCACCGGACGTGAGCATGCAAGGGCAGCTCCAAGCGCACCTGCAAGGTCTTCTAAAACCTTCCAGTTATCCGCACTTTTCATCCCGCGGCCTCCTGAAACAACCACTTCAGCATCCTGCAACCGGATGGTTCCTGTCTGTTCCATAACTTTTACCACCTCGAAATCCGGAGCAGGGAGAGAAACCGCCGGGGTAAACTTTTCTATTAAGCAAGTCACCGGATTTTCAATGGTTTGCCAGGTGTTCCTTGCCAGGATAAGCACCTTAACCGGTGTAAGGATCTCCGCGTAAGCACTGGCTTTACCGGTAAAAACCGACCGCTTCACGGTAAACGGATCCGTGTGCAGCGGCAACCCTGCCACGCCGGAAACATATCCGGCTTTCAGCCGGACAGCCATGCGGGGTGCCACCGCCCTGGATATGGCGTTGTCGGCAAAGAGCACAAAAGAAGCCCCGCAAGCTTCCGCTGCTGAGGCCACCAATGCGGCATAAGCACGATTATCGAACGATGGACCGGCAGGCTCAGGGGTAACCCAAATCTTTGAGACACCATGTTGCCCGAGTTTTTCAAGATCTGATTCCCGGGGATTTCCCGTTACGATAGCAATGACCGTCCCACCGGTTTGTCGTGCCAGCGCATAGGCATAGGAGGCCAGTTCCAGAACCGGTTTGGGAAATTTTTCTCCGTCATGGTGGGCATATATTAATACTGACATGATCATCCTCCTTACAATACGTTAGCTTCGTTTCGCAGTAAATTAACAAGTTCTTCCACATGGGACGGATCCACCATCCGGCATTGCGACCGCGGGGCCGGGTTTTCAAAACGCACGAAATGGGTCAGCGGTGCGCATTTTACCGGTTCAACCAAGGTTAACTGCTTGCTCCGGGCGGTCATGATGCCCCTTAGCGAGGGGATACGCGGATCTTTGGCAATGCCTTTCTGGATGGTCACCACACACGGCGCTTTGGCAATGATAGTTTCGGACCGGATGTCACTTTCGCGCTCCAGCGTAATGACAGAATCGACTACCGACAGAGAGGATATCGATGAGAAGGAAGCCCATCCGAGCAATTCTGCCAACATTTCACCAACGGCCGATCCATTGTAATCGGCGGAATCATGCCCGGTAATGACCAGATCAAACGGTTCTTTCCTGACGACTTCCGCGATCTGGCTGGCAGCTTCCAATGAATCTGCGGGCGCATGGTTAACCCGGTAGGCAGAGTCGGCACCAACTGCCAGCGCTTTCTGAATGACCGGTTCGGTATCCTTCATCCCAATATGGATCACGGAGATCTGGGTAACACCGCTTCCGGGATGTTCCCGAATTTCGAGTGCCCGGGTAAGAGCCAGCTCGTCCCAGGGATTGATGATCCATTGGATGCCGTTAGTATCCAAAGCATCCATTTTATCCGTGAACCGGATATGCGTGGTTGTATCCGGCACAACGCTTATGCAAACAAGTATTTTCATAGTTTATCTGGAAAAAATATCCCTTGAAATGATTAATTTCTGGATTTCAGACGTTCCCTCATAGATCTGTGTCAGTTTGGCCTCCCGCATCAATCGCTCCACATGATATTCCCTGACATAGCCATATCCCCCGTGGATCTGGACGGCTTCGGTAGTAACCCACATAGCGGTCTCAGCACAGTGGTATTTGGCCATGGCGCTGGCCGTGCCATAAGGCAATCCATTATCTTTGAGCCAGGCAGCATGGAAGCAGAGCAGGCGGCCAGCCTCGATCTTCGTGTACATTTCGGCCAGCTTGAACGCCACCGACTGGTGGTTGAAGATCTCGGTGCCGAAAGCTTTGCGCTCTTTTGAATATTTCAGTGCCCTTTCATAGGCACCTGATGCGATCCCGAGTGCCTGGGCGGCGATTCCCAGCCTGCCTCCCTCCAGGGTCTTCATGGCCATCTTGAAACCGAATCCGTCGGGTCCCAGGCGATTTTCCTTAGGAACCTTGACATCGGTAAACATAACCGAATGAGTATCGGAACTGCGCATGCCCATTTTGTCCTCGTGGGGTCCCAACGTAATCCCCGGCGAATTTCGGTCGACAATCAGCGAGTTAATTCCTTTATGCTTCAGTTCCGGGTGTGTTTGTGCCATCACTATGTAAACAGAGGCGGAATTACCATTGGTGATCCAGTTTTTTGTACCGTTCAGCAGGTAATAGTCCCCCATATCCTCGGCAAGGGTATGTTGAGAGGTGGCGTCCGATCCGGCCTCGGGCTCCGAGAGGAGAAATGCACCAAGCATTTCCCCCCTGGCCAACGGCCGAAGGTATTTCTCCTTTTGCTCTTCCGTGCCGAATTCTTCAAGGCCATAGCAAACGAGCGAGTTGTTGACGGAAACAATCACCGAAACCGATGCGTCGACCTTGGATAACTCTTCCATAGCCAAAACATACGAGATGGTATCCATTCCGCTCCCGTCATATTTCGGATCCACCATCATCCCCATAAAGCCCAGGTCAGCAAGTGCTTTTACATGCTTTGCCGGATAAATGCTATCGGCATCCCGCTCCAGGACATCCTGGATGAGCTCCCTGTTGGCATAATCCCGGGCAGCCTGCTGAATCATCTTTTGTTCCTCTGTTAATTGAAAATCCATTTCGTCAGGTATTAGGTATTTTGATTTTTACATGTTTCTGCGGTATCTGCCGCCGATGCGGTACAGACTGTGGGTGATTTGTCCGATGGAACATACCTTGCATGATTCCATAAGGATCTCAAAAGTGTTGCAGTTAGCTGCAACCGCTTCCTTAAGCCGGGCCAGGGCGGCCGGTGCCTCGCTTTCCCATGTGCGATGGAGGTTTTTCACAGTAATGAGCTGGTTCTGCTTCTCCTCTTCCGTTGAACGGATCACCTCAGGCCGAACCACTGTGGGTGACCCTTTGGAGGAAAGGAAGGTGTTAACTCCGATGATCGGCAATTGCCCGGAGTCCTTAAGCTTTTCGTACCAGAGGGATTCCTCCTGAATCTTTCCCCGCTGGTAGCCGGTTTCCATAGCCCCGGGAACCCCACCCCTTTCGGTGATCCGGTCAAATTCCATCAACACTGCCTCCTCCAGAAGGTCGGTCAACTCCTCAATGATGAAAGATCCTTGCAGCGGATTCTGGTTTTTTGCCAGGCCGAACTCATTGTTGATGATCATCTGGATGGCAATGGCCCGCCGGACCGATTCCTCCGTCGGTGTAGTGATTGCCTCGTCAAATGCATTGGTATGAAGCGAGTTGCAGTTGTCATAAACCGCATTTAGGGCCTGAAGCGTGGTCCGTATGTCATTGAAATCTACCTCCTGAGCATGCAGGGAACGTCCTGATGTCTGTATGTGGTATTTCAGCATTTGCGACCGGGGATCCGCTCCGTACCGGTATTTCATCGCCTTGGCCCAAATGGTCCGTGCAACCCGTCCGATGACTGAATATTCTGCATCAAGGCCATTAGAGAAAAAGAAAGAGAGGTTGTGGGCAAAGTCCTTGATATTCATGCCCCTGGCAAGGAAATACTCCACATAAGTGAATCCGTTAGCCAGGGTGAAGGCTAGTTGTGTAATCGGGTTCGCCCCGGCTTCTGCAATATGGTATCCTGATATGGAGACCGAATAAAAATTCCTGACGTGTTTGAAAATAAAATACTCCTGAATATCGCTCATCATCCGGAGTGCAAAAGCTGTGGAGAAAATGCACGTGTTCTGGGCCTGATCTTCCTTAAGAATATCAGCCTGGATTGTCCCCCGAATCCGGGAAAGGGTTTCGGCCTTGATATTTTGATAGATATCCGCCGGTAATATGAGATCACCGGTAACACCTAATAAAAGGAGCCCGAGACCGCCATTGCCCGGAGGAAGGCTACCCCGGTACACAGGCCGCTGAATGCCCCGGCTTTCATAAATTTTGTCGAGCCTGGCCGAAACTTCATCCGTCAGGCCATGACCGCGGATATATTTTTCACATTCCTGATCGATGGCGGTATTGAGGAAAAAGGCAACCATCGTGGGTGCTGGTCCGTTGATGGTCATTGAAACCGATGTTCCGGGGTCGCACAGGTCGAAACCGGAATACAGTTTTTTGCAGTCATCCAGGCAGCAGACCGAAACGCCCGAATTGCCGGTTTTACCGTAAATATCAGGTTGCAGGTCAGGATCCTCGCCGTAAAGGGTAACCGAATCGTAGGCTGTAGAGAGTCTTTTAACCGGGCTGCCATGCGATACATAATGAAACCTGCTGTTTGTCCTTTCCGGGCTCCCTTCCCCGGCAAACATCCTGGTTGGGTCCTCTTCCTGCCGCTTAAATGGATATACACCGGCCGCAAAGGGAAACTCACCGGGAAAATTCTCCCGAAGCACCCACCTGAGAATGTCTCCCTTGTCGCTGTATCTGGGTATAGCAATTTTTGGCACTTTAAGGTGCGACAAGGTTTCGAACCGGTTATCCACACTGATGTCGCGGCCACGCACCTGATAGGTGAATTTTTCAGCCCGGTAGGCAGCTTTTTTTCGGTCCCAACTGTTAAGAATATCCCGGTTTTCGGGATCAAGCTGCTTTTCAAGTATTTCCCTTAATTCTGCCGTTGGTAGTTCAGTATCCATGGCCGAAACTGTCTCCACGGCATTCAGTTTTCGGGCAATATTGGCCTGATGATCAGCCCGTTTATTGTAATTCCTGACTGTCTCGGAGATTTCTGAGAGGTAGCGTTTTCGGCCGGGAGGCAGTATGGTGAACGAACCATAAGCAGAATTGGCAGTAGGATCGGCCTTTCCCGGACCGGATAACTTGTCGAAACCGATTTTCGCCATCAAAGCACGGAAGAAATGATTAATCCCTTCATCGTTATATTGGGAAGCCATGGTTCCGAAAACCGGCATTAGAGCCGGATCTTTTTCGAAAAGCCCATGGTTCCGTTGGTATTGCTTTTTTACATCACGGAGTGCATCCCGTGCACCCGGATGGTCGAATTTATTGATCACAACCAGGACGGCATAATCCAGCATATCGATCTTTTCGAGCTGTGTGGCCGATCCGTATTCCGGGGTCATCACATAAACCGAGTAGTTGCTGTGGTCGGTTATTTCTGTATCCGATTGGCCAATTCCGCTGGTTTCCAGAATGATCAGGTCAAAGCCGGCTGCTTTTACTATATCGAGGGCATCCCGGATATATTTTGATAAGGCCAGGTTTGCCTGGCGGGTGGCCATTGAGCGCATATAAACCGATGAATGATCGATCGCATTCATGCGGATCCGGTCGGCAAGCAATGCCCCTCCGGTCTTTCGCCTGGAAGGATCAACAGAAATGATCGCCACGGTTTTGTCCGAATATTCTTCTCTGAACCGGAGCACTATCTCATCCACAATGGATGATTTCCCGGATCCGCCGGTGCCGGTAATCCCGATGACCGGCGAGGTGGATTGCCCGGCCGTCTCCCTGATCAAACCGAATGCCGCCGCATATCGGCTTGCCTCAATTTCTGCCGTTGTGATCAGTTGCGCAATTATCCGGTGATCCCTCCCTTTTAAAAGGGCCAATGTTTCATTATTTGGCTGGATCCCGTTACTTACAGGGAAATCAGATTCGGAAAGCAGGTGATTCACCATTCCCTGGAGTCCCATTTCCCGACCGTCATCCGGTGAGAAAATCCGCGCAATCCCATATTGATGAAGTTCACGGATCTCGCCCGGCAGGATCACACCGCCGCCGCCCCCAAATATGCGGATATGCGAAGCCAGACGTTCACGCAGCTGATCATGCAGATGCCTGAAAAACTCCATATGACCACCCTGGTATGAAGTGACGGCAATTGCCTGGACATCTTCCTGGATGGCGGCCTGAACAATCTCTGTTGCCGAACGGTTGTGGCCGATATGGATCACTTCGGCCCCGGATGCCTGGATGATACGCCGCATGATATTGATTGTCGCATCATGCCCGTCGAACAGGGAGGTGGCTGTCAGGATCCTGACATGGTTCCGGGGGTGGTAAACGGGAATTATTAAGCTCACGGACTTCAGAGTTTTAAGTTTGACAGATAGCCGGCAGTTTGGTTATACTCCCGGATGATCTCATCCATAATAGACGAAACCGGCTGGATATCACGCACCAGGGCAGCGACCTGGCCGATCTCAAGTTCTCCTTCGTCGAGGTCGCCTTCGAATATTCCAAGCTTTGCACGCCCCTTGCCAAGGATTCCGGCCAATTGATCGGATGAAGCTCCGGTCTCTTCGAGTTCACTGACCTGTTCCCAAAACCGGTTTTTCATCATCCTTACAGGACCGATTTTTTTTAGGGACAGCATAGTATCCCCATCACCTGATTTTATGACATGTTCCTTAAATGCAAGGTGGGCCGAAGATTCTTCGGATACTGCAAAACGGGTCCCTATCTGAACGCCTTCGGCTCCGAGGGCAAACGCGGCAAGCATGGACCCTCCGCTTGCAATGCCGCCTGCTGCAATCAGGGGAAGGCTGGTGTTCTGGCGGATGAGGGGTATGAGAGTCATAGTGGTTGTCTCTTCCCTTCCGTTATGGCCTCCTGCCTCAAATCCCTCCGCAACGATGGCATCAACCCCGGACTCCTGCGATTTCAGCGCAAAACGGACATTTGCCACCACGTGGGCAACCAGGATGCCGTGCTCTTTAAACCAGCCGGTATATTTAGCCGGGCTCCCGGCGGATGTAAAAACGATTGGGACCTTTTCTTCCGCAACGACCTTTACTATGTCGTCGATCCGGGGGTATAGGAGGGGAATGTTCACCCCGAAAGGTTTTTTGGTGGCTTCCCTGCATTTGCGGATGTGTTCGCGGAGGACATCCGGGTGCATAGACCCCGACCCGATAAGGCCGAGACCGCCGGCGTTGCTGACTGCGGAGGCAAGCCTCCAGCCGCTGCACCAGACCATTCCGCCCTGGATAATCGGGTAACGGATGCCGAATAATTGGGTAATCCTATTCCTCATGCTTGTAAACCAATGAAACCAAAGTCTTATCATCTCCGCCCATATTTAAGGAGAGACCGAATGGTCTCGCCGGACGGATATTTATCTGGGCATCACCAGCTTTGCCCGTTAGCTGCTCCCAGATGGTGACAGCCATGTGCACTCCGGTGGCACCTGTGGGATGGCCCCAGCCAATCAGGCCGCCGGTGGTGTTGAAAGGCACTTCGCCCGTGCGGGATGTTTCCCCTGCAAGGACATAATCCGGACCTTCCCCTTTTTTCGCTAGTCCAAGGGCTTCTACTCCCAGAATCCCGGCGATCGTGAAACAATCGTGCATCTCAACCGTCCCGACCTGGCCGATGGATATTCCGGCCATCTTCAGGGCTTTTTCAGCCGCCAGTCTGGCTGTACTGAGCTCGGTCGGATCGGCAGGTTTTAATGTGATATTATTCACTGCATGGCCGAAACCCGTGATCTCCACAGCCTCCTCTACCGGTATCCCGATCCGGTGCAAACCCTCCCGTGAAACTATCGCAATGGCTGAAGCCCCGTCGGATACTTTGGAACAATCGAAAATGTTCAGATGATCAACAAATGTTTTCCCGTTGGGTTCGGTCATGGCCAGGTTTTCCAGATCGGCCAGGGTATTGTGGAACTCCTGGGCCGTTTCGCATAATTTTGCATTTTCGATGGCATTCCGGTACCAGCGGGCAAAGGATTTACGCGTGCGTTCGCGGCCGAACCGTTCAAAATAAACACCGGCCCGGTCACTGAACTGCCCGGGGAAGAAGAAGGCATGCCCGGCTTTCCGGTCCGCGGCCCATCCTGCGGCAGCCAGGATATCGGCACCGTAAATAGCCTTAACACTATTCTGAACCTCCACCCCGAGCGCCAGCACCACTTCGGCCGAGCCCGACAGGACAGCTTTTATTCCTGTCAGCAATGCCAATCCGCCAGAAGCGCATGCTCCTTCAACACGTGTGGATGGCTTTCCGGACAAACCTTCATCGATATACGGTGCAAATGCTCCCAGGTGAGCCTGGCTGTTGAACCGGCAGGCCATGAAGTTGCCGATAACCGTTTCATCCACCGCATCGGGCCCACCTATCTTTGACAGTACCTGTGACCCCGCCTCCTTTATATAATGCTCGATTCCCGGCCTTGGTTTCCCCGGAATGAACTCCTTGCGGCCTGTCCCCAGGGAAATGGTATTGTAGCCGGCCGTCATGTATATTTTCTTTTCCATCTTAATCCTGCCAGTTTTGATTATACATAGTTGTTAATGGGCCCGAGGGTGTGAAAAAATCCCGTAAGCAACACCGTATTGACGTCTTCATCTGATCGGGCAATACCGTTGGCCACCAGCTGCTGCCCGATCTCTTTCGAGCGACACGCATAATTCAGGGCCAGTCTGGCGCCTGCTGTATCCATTGTTTTAAGCTCCTGGAAAAGGCTGGTGAAAAATTTTTCCTTCATTTTACTCCCGACCACTTGCTTCCAGGGCTGGAACGACTGAGGGAGCGGTCCGAGCCGGGCTTCGCATGATTCCCGGAAATGTTCTACCGCGATGTATTGCTCCGATGCCAGATCAAATACTCCAACCGGCCGTCCTTTATCATAGCGGAGGATGCCGTCTTTCTGCGAGCCATCTGAATGCTGCCCGCCCCTGATCCCCAGTTCAAGATATCCCATGAGCATGGGGCTGTGGATCTCTTCGCCGCGGAAATGGGGATTCATGACGTCCATTATATAGGTCATGATATCCAACCCGACATAATCTATGAGCTGAAAGATGCCCATTGGCCGCACCAGGTAATCCTGGCTAACCTTATTAATCATCCATATTGCCTCATACAGGGGTACTTCCGCTGCCAACCGCTCTGCCTCGCTGATGCCATGAAGGGCATCCCGCATAAAATGTCCGTTCCCGATGAACCCCGCCTTGTCGTTGGAGCGGACCACCAATTTCCCGAGTCTTTCAGCATATTCCAGTGCAAAAGCCTCCAACGATGGAACCGTGCTTTCTGCACGGATAAGTTCAACAAGCTTTTGAACTGCAGGCGGATTGTAAAAATGAAATCCGATAATCCTTCCATCGAGCCCGGCATCCCGGTCCAGTTCAGAGATCGGGATGGAAGAGGTGTTGGTAAGGTACCAGGGCTTATGAGGATTGGCCCCATCGATCTTCCGGAAAATCATCTTTTTTAAATCCGGATCTTCCTTGATGGCCTCAAAAATCAGGTGGCAATCATAAGCAGCTTCAATCCGTATAGTCGGCCTTACAATATTCAGTACATCAAAAACATATTGCTGAATGATCTGGCCATTATCCACCAGGTCGGCCCTGTCAGCATACATCAGGCGGAGCCAAACCATTTTCTTCTCGGCGATGCGGAGAACCTGGGCACGGAGGTATTTCATCAGCCCGGACAGCCCCTCAACTGAGACGTCGATTGCCTGAATGGCAAAGGTACGGCCGCGGTTCTCGGGCTTGAGACTCAAGTCGGCCATCTCAACGGATGTGAGCAGCAGTATACCGCTGCCCATTTTGCCTGCAGCCCCCAGCACCGCTACTCTTTCCCATTTGTTGTCGTAATCCATATTTATAGATAAATAGATATTTAGAAGAAAAAAAATCTGCAGGGTTTGCGTGTGTAATATCGGGAAATATATTTGTACTGGCAAGGCTGGCTCAAAGGTCGGCCTGAGCGATACTTGAGCCTTCAACTTCAAAATTCAAAACTGGTCTTCGAATCTCGAAACTGTCACTCGTCACTCGTCACTTAATCGTCACCACCGTCCACAGTAACAATATCACCAGCCCTACCAGCACCCAGCTTCCGAAGAAGCCGAGATAGTCCACCCGCTTCCATTTGCGGAACTCCCATTGGCTATGAGGAAACATTTTTTCGGATTCAAATTGGGCGAAATTTGCCCGGGCTTTCACCAGTGCTACTTCATCCTCTTCGGGCGTTTGCTGTACCGGCGTATGCAGCTTGGCAAAGAACCAATCAAGCAGGTTTTTCGGAACAGGCCTCGTGAAGATCGAGAGCAGGAAGAGCAGCAGGAACGGGAAGAGGGCATCAAAAAAGAAACGCATAGCAACCAATTGAGCCTTAGAAAGATGGGTCATATCGAACCCAAACCAGCTAATCACCCAGATCTCGGCATGGAAGCGATCGACCCCTACTTTCGGAGAGGCTTGATCATCGGGATTCTCCCGGGCAACCTTATCAAAGAAGATTCCAACAGGAGCAATCGTTACGTTCTTTTCGATCTCTTTACCAATCTTATCGACCGTTCCTGCATCCACATCAGACTGTAAAGCCCTCGTTCTTATCGTAGTCTCGCGAGGCTGTGTTTCCACGATCATTGCCGGATTGTGTTTAATCGAATCGATAGCCGGAAAAAGATTGGGGATCACGGCATAAATGGCCAGGCAGGCGGTTACCTGCACGATGACGGCCCATTTGGTTACCCGGCGCCACATGAAGCCCAACCAGATGGAGGCCCCGAAAATGGCGGGTATCGAAATGATATACTGGAAGAGTTCCAGGAGGTTATCCACGACAAGCGCGATACCAATACCACCAACGAGGGTCACACCGATCACCACCCTTCCCACAGAAAGATAATGCTTTTCTGATTTATCAGGATAAAAGGGTTTGTACAAATTCCGGATAAACAATGCGGCGTACGAGATCGAAGTAGCACTCAGAGTGGACATATTCGCTGCCAGTATCCCAGCCAGCATCAGTCCGATGGCCCCCGGCACCAGCAGGTCGTTAGTCATAATCCCCCAGATCAGGTCGGGATCGCTGAGGGTGCCGCCATAAATGGCGATTGCCAGCAGTCCTGCCAATGCCCAGAACACCATAATCACGCGCTTGGTAAACATCCCACCGATCATCCCGATCCGGGCCGCATTTTCGTTTATAGCTGATCCGGCCGTTTGCATCCCTGTTACCACCGCCACAATTGACACGAGGTTGGCCAGCGACATGGCCAGTATCGTGTACCAGGCATATTCACTCATGGTTGACGATCCAAACAGCTCAAACAAATAATCCGGTACAGTGGCATGTAGGCCCGAGAAACCGCCAACTCTATGGAGTCCGGCGGGTATGAGGATCAGTGAAAATATCAGGATCAGTATTCCCTGTATCGCATCGGTAATGGCCGCCGCCCGGAATCCGCCCATCATAGTATACATTCCCACGACCAATGCATAGATCAGGTAGAACCATATCTCGTTTGTATAGGAAAAGAAGGAATGCAGCTCTCCCTTTTTGTTTTTATCGCTGAGCTGCTCATACCTGACCTGCTGCCCGGCCGTCAGTCCCGCTGCCAGCTCATTCCGGAGGGACTGGAACTCTTTGAATTCCGATATACTTCGCTGCTCGGCCGGAGTGCACACCTCGATCGGTTTGGGCGTCATAGCCACCATTGTTTTTGCGGCAACCATATAGCCCACTCCACCACCCAGAAGCGCCATCAGGAGAGTGAACACAGCGTAACTGCCACCCAGGAATTTGCTGTTAAACCGCTCGGTAAAATAGTCGCCGATAGTGGTGAGCCGAACCCGCCGGAAAAAGAAAGTTGAGAACCAATAGAATGGGGTAAGGAACAGTACCAGGAACTGGATCCACATCCCGCCGATTCCCTGCCGGTAAACCTCGCGCGATACGGCAACAGCCTGATCGGCATTGGTCGAGGTTCCGAAATTCAGAAAAAACTGATACGCCTTGCCGAGCTTTCTGCCCGCCAGGAAAAAATCGTCGGTGTTTTTGTTCTTTTTCTCAGATTGCTTGCCAATCCAAAGCATGACAACGATGAACACAAGGATGATGATCAGGTCGATGATGTGGAGGCCGAATAACATGGTTAATGGTTATTGGTTAAAGGTTAATGGGATTTCGTGATGCGTGAAGCGGGACGCGTGAAGCGGAAGAAGTGACCAGTGACCTAAAAGCGTTGTCATCCCGGCGAAGGCCGGGACCCCGTCACGCTGTACGAATGCTGGCAGGCCGGGACCCCTTGACGCTGCACTGAGTCTTCTTGTCATCCCCTCATTCTTTTTGTTATGGATTTAACGGATAAATATAGCCGGATATCCTATACATAATCCGGTTTTCAGCAGTTACGGCGAAAAAAAGGTTGCCCTTTGGGGTATGAGTTTTAGGATTCGAGAATGGTGGAACCACCTTAGAGCGGAATAATCAATTGTCGAAATGGCGCGTTTATTCTTTTATTGCTTTAATCACATAAACAAAAGCATCTGCATAAAGCATTGGCATTTCAAAACTATAACATCCCGGGATTTCATTAGCCTGAGGTTTTCTAATATCCAGTTTGATTGACAATCCTTTAATTTTTAATTCATTTGGCAGATTCGGCACTTCATAGAGGCTATCTCGACCTTGGCCAGACTCACCATAAGTCATTAATTTAACTTTCTCAAATCCACTAATAAATTTTAAAATGTATACATCATTGTTAGTGCAACCAGCCTTATCAAAAACAATTGCTTTACAAGGATAGGTTGAATCAGATGTATTTTCCTTTTTGCAAGAAATACACATAAATCCTAACAACAACAGTAATAATATTATTTTTGTTTTCATACCCATTTATTTAGTTTAATCTATGATAATCAATACTCCGGTAACTTTAAATTAAACGATATTAACAATTCCATGTTGACAAAACGCTTGATGGGAGCGCGATAGCAAAAGAAAAAAGCATCTGGTTTGTAGTCGCTAAACAGAACAAAATTCA
>JBBAAF010000061.1:0-20961 GCA_041658425.1 Bacteroidales bacterium
TAAGATTCTCTGGAATATCGTCGGCTTTTGCGTCCATACTATTCGTATCGATGCCGATAGCTCCCGAAGTTGTTGCCTGGCCAGCAGCAAGTTATGATCTTTTTGCTCTCTTTTTCATGCAATTAACTCTTATTTTATATCTAAGCTTTCTCGAAAAAGGAAAATCAGGTTTTTATCTGGGATCACTTGTTTGTTTTATTGCCGCATTATTAAGCAAAGAGGTTTCGGTAACATTGATGGTTATATTGCCATCAATGGATTTATTGTTGCGAGGCATTTTTGGCAGCGAGGATTATAAAAATCCAATAATCAATAGAGTTATATTGAAGTCGTTAGCTAAGCACATGTTCCCTTTTATGCTTTCGCTTCTGACGATATTCACGGTTCGCACGGCGCAGGGATATCATGATAGCCCGCCAGCAATTTTTCCCTTCTTGACCTTAAGGGGTACGGCACGTACATTCTGGACTATCTTGTCCCCCATGAATGAAGCAATTTTCAACAGCAAAGAAACGAATATTATCGGGGGTTTAGTTTTTTTCCTGTTTCTTCTCTCTGTTATATCTATTATTTATTATTGGAAAAATAAACCTTCTTCTTATAAACGTTCAATGATATTTTTAGCAGTTTATTTCGTCGCTTCCCTGATACCGATTAATTTCTGGGTTTTCTATTATGGTTTTTCTCACAGCCTACAAGACAGCCGCTATCTATATATCAGCATGGCAAGTTTAATCTCAATATTTGCTGTTGGTGTTACTGAATTCGGAATGCATGGAAGAATCAGAAAATCTTTGTGTTACGGCATTATTGTTATTACCGTCACATTTTCCGTTATCGGAGTTATTAATAACAACAAACCTTGGCAAGCGGCCGAGGAGATTTGCTTATATGTTCCTGAAGAAACCCGCAGACTGCTTCCCGAGCCCCATCCAGGAGCACAGCTATATTTCAAGGATGTCCCCATGTGGAAATCGGCCCAGGTTTTTATGGGGGAGAAGGCTCTTTCAATTGCGATTAAATCTGTTTATAAAAGAGAGGATATTAATATCCATACTTTATCTTCTGAAGAACAACCGCCAGACTCCGATAATAGCTACCTCTTCGTTTACGACCCGACCAGCAGTCAACTGAAACTGGAGCAACACCGCAACTATTGATGGATCGGCAAAATCGATACAGCCATGCAGGACCCGTTGCCAGATTTACTTCGACTATGTAACAATCCTGCGTAAATATGGCAACTGAATCAATATGATTGTCAGGAGAAGTGAGGCAGCGAGAACTCCAAGCGGACCTACCTCTCCAATGTGCTTCGGCAGAGTACCGTTTAACTTCTGTGCGAATGGTATGAATATCATGTGTGTAAGATAAATACCTAGTGTGAACTTACCTAACCGCGTTAATCCTGTCCTGTAGCCCATTGATGGTATGGTCAGGGCCAGAAGGAGAAAGCCAGTGGCATACAAGACGGTACCGATGAGATAACCGGTTTGCCGGAAACGATCCCAGCCATAAATAGTATGCAGCAGCAGCCACTCGCCAAGCTGCATCACCAGACCCGCAAGAATCAACCAGTATGCAAGTTGCGGCGACGGCCTGTATTCCTTTTTTGCAATCAGTGCTCCAATCCCGACGAATAATGTTGAGACGAAAGGCCCAAGCCAATAAGCAGTACCGATGTGAATTCCAATCCGCGTATTTGACAGTGGACCAGCCAGAATCTGAAAGCAATACAGCGGTACGGCCAAATAGAGAAGCTTGTCCTCGATGCGCAATTTCATAAAGATGAAAAGAAGTGTCAAACCCATGGCCAGCGAGACCAGGTACCACAGTTGAATACTGGTTCCTGCAAGCAGGAAATCCAGTGGGTTGCTCTTGATTGCATCGATCTTGCTATTAAATATCATTTTTAATCCCGATATCAAACCAAGCTGTTTAGCTTGCGTCAGCATTACGGGATTGGCCGGGACAAACAGGTAGATTGCGCTCCAGGTCCAGAAAATGAGACATAATCTTTTCATCATCCTTGAATATCGCCAGTATGCATCGTCCCCTGCCATGATCTTTTTTCGAAACAGGTACCCTGAGACAAGGAAGAAGAAGGGCACCGCAAAGTTCGCTACCTGATCGATAATGGCGTTCACAGGATAGGAAATTTGCCTGAAGGATTGAAAGTGCATACAGATAACACCGAATACAGCAGCAAATCTCAATGTATCGATGCTATATATTCGAGACTTGGTCAGCATGTACTTATTCACATCCATAACATCATGACAAATACAAACATGCATAAATCGCGCTGAAAGCTTTGAATGTATCGTAATATTTTATAATTATTACAATTATCACTACTCGAGTATACAATCAATATTTTCTCGGATCATGATCAGGATCACAGCAGGTAACTATCTTTCCTAAATATGGCTCCCGCATGATAGGTAAACTGACAAAAATATATACACCTAAAATCACAGACTGGGCAAGCTCTTCGAGATTCATAGGTAAGACATCATAGTACTTATGTGCCACCTGCACGAAATTCATGTGGACAAGGTATACTCCCAGAACAAATTTGATCAGCTGGAGAAACCGACTTATTTCCCATCGCCAGCATGGCCAGCGCCAGAGAATAATACCTGTACAATAAACGATGGCCACAGGTTATATCCCGCATGCCTGTTCATGACATTTATTTATACCGTTTCCATAGATAAGTAACGTACTCCCGAAAACGCTGGCGCAGACCGGTCTTCAGAACTTCCATAAAGTAATTAAAAGGCAACCTCTACGCTATCCGATGCCTTTGATAAATCTATGCACAAGAAACAATAATTTATTGATATCCTTTACAGTATAGTTTTGCAATGCAATCTCGTTAATTTCAATTTGGATTCAGACGGCTCAATTGCTATAGCATTTTCTTTGGGGGATGGACGGGAGAATTTTTCATGTTGGAAGGAAGAGAACTATCTGACCGGACAAATCAGATTAATGCACTGGATGGTCTGCGGGGTCTTGCCGTATTAATAGTATTCCTGGGGCATACAAGCGCTATTGGTGTAAGCCTGTTACCATTCATTGATTGTTCGGGAGTCGGAACAACCGGCGTATATCTCTTTTTTGTCTTAAGTTCCTTCTTATTGACCTATCCATTCATCAGAAAAGGAACATCCGTTAAGGACAAATGCTTTATCATTAATTATGCGTACCGCCGATTTCTGAGAATATACCCGCTCTATATTTCATATTTATTGCTAGCACTTGTCAGCACATTTATCATTTCCAGGTTCCTCGACCCTCAACAATACTCGGGAATCCCGTACGATCTTTCACTGGGCGACTTTTTGAAACAGATGCTGCTGTTAAAAGACAGGGGTATCGAGTGGAGCATCATCGTAGAATTCCGTTATTACTTTATCCTGCCCTTCGTAGCCCTGTTTTTCGTCTTCGTACTGAAGAAGAAGTTAATCCCCTGCTTAATGATTACTATTATATTAATCTCCGCATGTGTTTATTTATGGTCTGAACCCGATCCGACAAATAATCACCGTTTAGGGCAATACTTGCCAATCTTCTTAATGGGGTCACTGCTGGCAGTAATACAAAATAGCTGGCTAAACCATGATTTGAACACTAATCGTAATCTAAGAATCGTGGTTGAAATATCCGGACTTGCAGCTGTCTGCGCACTTATTGCGATGATACCAAGTGTTGCATCTTTCTTGTCCGGATCCGAGGTGCCTCATGGATATTTCCATGATCATTATGTTCTATATGGGTTCCTCTGGTCTTTGTTACTGTTTGCGGCAATGAATGGTTATGGTTTTCTGAAAATAATCTTCGAAAATCGCTTTCTAAGATACGTTGGCTTTATCAGTTTCAGCATCTACCTTTTTCATCTGACTGTAATCAGGGTCATTGTTTATACCGGCATAAGCATCTCAGCGCGAGGTTGGTTGATGTTAATTGCTACTATTGGCTTCTCTTCCCTGACTTGGGCTCTGATAGAAAAGCCTTCATCGAAATTTAAATTGGCCCTCAGTGCGCCATCGAAATAGAAACCTGCATTTCCTTAAGCCGGCTATTTCCGGCCGATAACACCGATGTTGTCAGCCAGATAAAGTAGCGGCCTCCGGGAGGAAACAGGGCCGGAACCAATATTCTCTTCACCCGCTCCTTCGGATTCGCTACCATTCCCCGAGGGTCGAACCAGCGACTTGACCCTGTGCAGCGCGTTCCGCACACCCCACCCGTATGAACCCGTCATACCCCAGGCATATGAAGACACGATGGTAAAACCTGCCTGCCTCAACAGCTTTTCAAGCTCCCTCGGCCCGAACTGTGTCTCCCAGCCGGCGAACCAGGTACCGCGTTTGATGGCAATCTGTTTGCGCACCGTATACAGGCAATATTTCTGCGGTACATCCACAAGGATGTAACCGCCCCGTTTCAGTACCCTGTACTGCTCCGCAAGGATAAAACCCGGTTCACGAAAGTGCTCGAGGAAGCCCTGGTGAAATATCAAATCGAACGTTTCGTCCGGGAAGGGGATTTCCAGCGCGTCAGCCTGCACCAGTTCGATATTCACTCCCGCCTGCTCCGCGAGCTTTCCGCTTATTCCCAGCGCTTCAGGCGAGTAGTCCAGCACGTGAGCCCTGGCTCCATGTTGTGCCAGATAGATGCTGTCAGCGCCCCGTCCCGCGCCCACCTCGAGAACATCCCATTTCCCGGGATCGCCGAGAGACATTATCGTATTTACTATCTTGCGGTTCGGCTCTGTAGGACGCGAACCCTCCGCCCAGTAGCTATCCCAGTGTTTTTTTGTGGACTCAGCCAATAATTATCACAGGACAATATTAGCAGCAGTGATTGCCCGTTAGCCAGCGGAAGGCAGAATTGCGTTCTGTTTGGCCGGGCGACTTACGGAAACTGAACCACGGAGAGCGGTTCAACTGGTTGCAAAATCAACCAGTTCCCCGCTACCGCCTAAACCACTTCCAGCGATCCTGGTCCTGAATGAGGCTGTGCCTGCCGGTACTACGTAAACGACCAGGAAGTTTGCTGATGATCCGGCTGGGATATTTCCCAAAGCCATGGGCACGCTTGAGTTAACAGCGATACCCGGAGATGCAGTGATGGAAGTGATATTCGCGGAATTAACGGCGCTGGAACCTTCATTGCTTACAGTGAAATTGACTGAAAGCAGACGGTTTCGATAATCTGCGTAATTCCTCCAGCCCGCTGGATTTTGTGCAAGGGTAATCCGGGCGCTGGATGAACTGGGTGCATTCAACTCGTAACCACTGCTTACTGACACGTTACCGCCTGCATCCCTACTCTTGACCCTGTATGAATATGATCTTCCTGGAGTCAGATTGGCGGCGACGAGCGAATGGCTGCGAGTCCTGCCAGCGTCTGAACCAGCGACCGTCCAGGCACCACCTGATTGTGATACTTCCACGACCGAATCCGAGTCCGTGTCCGTTGCCCAGGTGACTCGTGAGCTGCCGCTGCCAGCTCCTGCTGCCGCTACGGAGCTTATATCCGGGCCGCCTCCAGGTGAATCCGGGCTGAGATCGATACGGTAACTGTCGCTCCAGGCTGTGCCGGCGTTCAGCCATTTATAACGGCTACCGTTGGGAGGGTTGCCGCTCCACCAGGCCATCCAGTTGATCACGTGCGCGCCGGTAACCCCACCCAGCAATGAACATTGTTCCTCGAGCGGATTTGCCGCCGAGCCCCAGGTTGCTGCCCCCAGTTGATAAGAACCGCCCCCACGGAAACCCTGGCCGTTATTATCCGCTGTCATTTTTACGCCTGGCACGACGGATGACCCCGTCAACGCTACCCAGTCAGGGTGGAAGCGGTTGAGGCTATCCCAGCACTCTGACGTCTCGCCTTCAAGGCTGCTCCCCAGAAGATAACGTGATGAATCCGTAGACAGCCAGTCACGCCCATATTTACTGAAACGTGTCCAGCCGACATTGTAGTTCCAGTTAGAGCGCACAGCCATCTCAGAGAAATATCCCGAAGCCAGTAGCGACCAGTCGACTTTCAGATGAATGGCGCCACCCGGCTCTACTGTCCAGCTCTTTGTCACGCGGTACCAGTCCTTGCCAGTAGTCTGGTTGTGTACCCGGTAGGTAAAACTGAGGACCGCATTTCCCTGGCCATCGATTACAGCCGTGTGAGACTCCAGCGCGCCACTGGTATTATTGTCACCGATAAGGTCGCTGAAGGAATTATTTCGCGAGGAACCCGGCAGGATGTCACTAGCATAAAGGTCGGTCGCTCCTACCCCGCCGATACCGGCCCATATCGGCGTCGATCTTTGATCTCCGTAGGTAGCCGTTGAAACAAGATTACTCCTGTTGGAGGGATCCATCGGCTTGTAATAAAGTTCATAAAGGTTGCCGCCGCCCTGGTTGTATGCTTCGGAGGCGCGGGTTTTGTAGTGCCAGACGGCCTTAATGGAGTCTGTCTCGACCGTGATGTGCCCCGTTGACACATTCTCATTGAGAGATAGAGAACTGCCCGCTGCAGAGGCCTGGTCCGGCTGAGAAATCCCGTTAGCGATCACGATTACAAAAGCCAGCGTGACAGCGGCCAACAAGGCCAGGTGAATTATTAATCTCTTTCGCACTTTGAGCTCCTATGGCAGCCAGGCTGTCTCTATACAAGAGATCCTTAGCTTTGCGTCCCTGCCTCGCGGCAGGTTTGCCTTTGTCTGAAGCCAAGTGCGAGTGGGGTGGGTGAGCGCCTCTCCCCCCGGTTGGGCACACTGATCCGCTCGTGTGCACCTGCCTCAAACCGTATTCCTCTACATATATGATTCGGCAGGTTACAGGGGTATCTTAGTCAGGGTTTTTGAGTGGAAATGCGGGTTGGATACGGAGACTTCGCTGGAACTTCGATTATTCTACTTGATCCTCTTCAGCCAGAAACTGCCTGGTCTCGTATCGTTGCGTCGATAAGAATCAAAAGCCTTTTCCAGCATCTCGGGATGCCTCAGGTTCATATAAGCACCAGACCAGAGGACCTCAAAACTTTCATTGAATGCCAGAAATGACTGCAGAAGATACTGCTCATTCCAGAAAACATGGTTCTTCATGACCCATTCCTGCGGATATTCCGCCGGCAGAAATATATCATGGATATGCACTACAACGCCCGGCTTGATGCGGGGAATCAGCTCCATGTATTCATACTGGACATCGCTGCCTATCTTAAGAACATGGCTGGAGTCTATGAATAAGATGTCGTTTTCTCCCAGTGCCTCAAAACTGGCAAGCGGTACATCTTCGACCTTCTCTGCGATAACTCCGGCAAAGCCGGCAAAACCATTTCTTACCGTATCGTTCGGATACGGATCGATTGATCGGAAATCGCAACTGTAGCCAGGGTCCTCATCCATGTTCCTGCGGACAGCCTCCGCCGCGATGAATGTACTGAAACCGGAGCCGATCTCCAGAATTCTTTTCGGCCGAAAATGACGGACCATGCAGTAAAGTATTTCCGCGTCGACGCTGATAAAACTATTGTTTTCCAGGTAGTATTGAAAAGCGGTGGATGTTGGATTATCCGGGAAAGTATCGTACTCTTCCCGATATTTGGACGCGAATAGCGACAACAGGTCGAATTGTGCTTCCAGGTTCATGTCAACGCCGACCATTTCGGTCTGATTCAGCCATGGCCTGCCACCCAGCGTCCTGGTATCGGGAACAGGCTCGTAGAAATGGTTCGGAACTACGTGGAAACCCATCTTTTGCCATAGCGGAAAGGATAACCTGATACCACGCTTCAGAACACCGGTATAAATCTGTTTAATATTTTTCATCTCATTTTCCCTTTTTACCCTTTTTGCCCTCAGTCAACTGCCGGCACAGATCTTCATACTGGTCGGTTACTACCTCCCAGTCAAACTGACTGAAGGCGCGCAGTTGGGCTTTTTCCCTGTAGCTTTCAACCAGCTCCGGATCATCGATCAGCATCTTCAGTTTATTCTGCAGGTCGACCGATCCTTCGGCTGCGTCATAGCTTACGCCTGCATCGCCAACTGTTTCCAGGTTCGGAGGATGGTTGCTGACCAGGACACAATTAGCAGCCGCCAGCGCCTCGACGATCACGGGGTGGGTGCCGCCCACAATTGTGGGAATCGCAAAGATATATGCGTTCTGACTCAGCTGACGGTATCCGTCTCCAAAAACATAGCCGGTGAAAATCACGTTTTTACACGCCTTCGACTCGAGCTTGCTGATATATTCCTGCGCGTAAGAGGCGCTGCCGACGATTACAAGTTTCTTGTCGGTCTTAAGCTGGCAATATGCATCGATCAGCACGTGCGCCTGATTTTCCGGCACAAGCCGCCCGACAAACAATATATATTCCCTGGATTTCAGTCCGAACTTATCCAGCCATTCACTCCCGGACACAGGTTCCATCGAGGCGCCATAGGGAATGTATACGCTGTCGGCGCCAAAGCGTTCCTTGTAGTAGCGTTCAACTACCTGGGAATCCGTTATCACCCTGGTTGCCGACTTCGGAGCCAGGCGCTCGGCAAAACGCAGGTATTTCTTGGCCATCCTGCCCCACTTGTCTCTTTGCGAGTCCAGCCCATCCACATTTATAGCCGTAGGGATACCAGTAACCCTGGGGAGAAAGCAGAACGGACTGTTGCCTGCAATGAAATACAAGGCGACATCGCAACGGTCCCTGCATATAAGGTGCATGGTGCTTATGCCGGTATGAACAAGTGTGTCGAGGTGCTTGTTGGCAATCGTCGGCAGCTTGACCAGCTTCACACCCTTGTAGTAATCGCCTTCGTAGTCGATCATGTGTGAACGGCAATATACCACCACCTCATGTCCGCGCTCGACCAGGCGCGTGCTGAGTTCCTCAACGGCGGTCTCAAAACCGCTGTATCCTCCCGGAATACCGCGTGTTCCAACCATTGCTATTTTCATATAACTATCCCGTGCGAATTCTGCATGTATATGTTCTCACCAATCATGTTTATTGACGTGCCGTCAGGATTTCTTCATATAATTCTAATATATTATCTACCATTGCCTGTTTGGAGAACCTTGACTTCACTTTCTCGTTCCCTGCAGCGGCAAGACGATGCCGTGTTTCCCTATCGTTCGCAAGCCTGACGATTGCTTTCGCCATTAATTCACTGTCTCCAGGCGGCACTAACAGGCCATCTTCGCCATCGGTTATGATTTCCCGGGCGCCTCCGCCATTTGTAGCAATCACCGCTCGTCCGGCGGCCATTGCCTCAAGCATAACGATTCCAAGCCCTTCCGGCCTTGTTGATGCCAAAATAAATAAATTGCATTTCTCCAGAAATGGCAGAACATCATCTACAAAGCCCGTAAACTGAACTCTTTCCGCCAGGCCCAGCCGTGAAGCCTGTGACATCAGTTCTTCCCTGTATTCATGCCTTTCACCATAAACATCTCCGACGATAAATGCCTGCAGGTCGATTCCCTGATCAACGGCTTTGGCAATTGCGTCTATCAGAATATACTGCCCCTTATAAGGAGCGAGCCTGCCAACAGAAGTGACGATGATGGATCCGTCATCTGCTTCTGGCAAATTACCTTCGTATTCCTCAACGGGAATGCCATCGTGGATAACCCGCCCTTTCTTCCTGATACGCTGCGAAGAGAACTGGTCCCGAACCGCTCCCGTAATAAAGATCAGCCGCCGTGAGAGAGCATTGACGAACTGCTGATAGAACCGTAAAAATAGTCCGAATTCGGAGAGTATCTCGCGAAAATGCCAGACATGCGGTATGCCGGAAAGACGCGCAGCTATTGCTCCACCTACAGTGACACCCGTGTTCGTATGCACCAGATCATATCGCTCGCGCCTCATCAGTCGGATCAGTCTTGCCACCGACCACGGGGTCCTTAACAATAATCTTGTCATACCACCTGCGGAGAGGACATCCCTTCTAAAAACAACAGTATCAAGAATATGTACCCTGGCACCAACTTTTTCCAGTTCATAGACGAGAGCCCCCGATGCCGGAACCGCCACATGCGCAACAGCACCTCGATCCAGCAGGCCCTGGACTATGCTTAGCAGACAACGGTCAGAACCATAGAGCTCCGCAGAAGAATGCACCAGTAAAAACTTTCTTCCTTTCCAGTTTGCCTGAGCCTTGCTTAGCATCACTATCTACTCAGCCAGCATCTGTCGAGCTGCCGGCTGTTGACGTGTTTCCACTGCCTCACGGGAAGCCACTCTTGCGGTCGCCACCGCCATCCCGGAGTATATCCAGAAGAATCCCAGCCATAAAAACGATGAAGCCTGAGAGGCGATGAATAGCGCCACGCTTCCAATCATAAAACCAGCCAGTGCCGAACGATAGAATTGATCTGTTGTCTTTTTATAACTTTGATAAATAATTACGATCAGACCCACCTGAAACCAGAGAAGTAATATCAGACCGATTGCGCCGGTGTCATGAAGAGCCTGTACAACCGAACTATACAGCCAGCTGCTCGCCGGAGCCGGACTGGCCAGTTCAGGTGGAAATGATAGAGTACCAAATCCCAACACCTGGGAATGCTGCCATCGAGTGATAGCCACATTCTGTACTTCAACCCTGCCTTCTCCAGAGCCTTCGCTGAACTGAAGAATATTGGATGCCCGCTCTGCCAGCGTGCCTGAAGCCAGTTCGCTGGCGAAAGAAAGAGCGATAAGGCCACCGGAAACTACGAGTATGGTAACAATGAGCGCCGCTTTGGGATTAAATATATTCCTTTCCGGCTTTTGAATAAAAAGGATCAGGATCAGACCGATCAGGAAGCCGAACCAGGCGGCGCGGGTATAGGAGAGGCCTAGCACCGATATCATCAATATAAGGCCCACCACCGTTTGCCAGGGCCTGATAGCCGCCTTCCAGCCTGTCAGCATCGACACAAACATCAGGCCCATCGCAGCGGCAAAAGCTCCGAGAAAATTCGGTTCTTCAAATCCTCCCTGTAGACTGGCGACATCTTCTATCTGCTTTTCATTTATGCCACCCAGGTTGACTCCAGCTTTCTGACCCGTAAATGCAATCAATGCATAAAGCGCCTGTATCACACCGATAACGAGAAACACCTTTATGGCTGATTTCATCTTCTCTGGATGCTCCTGCAACACCAGCACCGTCATCATGTACATGATAAAGTAGATCCCCAGCAGTAATGCTCCCTGGTAACTGGCGCCTTTATCGGGTGCATACAGCATCGAAGAGAGAAAATTAACGGCCACGTACAAGGCTGCTGGAACAAGCAGCGGAATCCAGTAAAGCTTTGCTTTGCCAGCCAGCAAAGCAAACAACCATCCTGATATCAAGATAATCAGCGCAACCTGGTCCGGGCGAATCGTGAACGGACCAGCGGGAAACATAAAGCCGCTGAAAGTGGAGGCGACCAGCAGGATTATCCAGGCCCTGTAACCGTCAAGACTTATTATCAGCAGAATCACGAAGACCAGAAATAACGCTACCAGCATCCACCCGAAATTCAGCATCTGGATTAAAATCCAGCCCGCCAGGACACCAAGGCCAAGCCTCAACAGCAATTGGACCGCGGACATTTTCGTGTAGCCTGTTATGTCTGTTTCTTCAGTGTTCATTTCAACCCTGTTTCAAGCTCCTGTCGCAGGTGCTCCCTGCCGGCTGCTTTAAACTGCATTCATGCTAAAATCATAATTCAGCTTCATTTGGACTACGCCTGCATGTTAAAAAACAAAACCACTAAAAATCCAGTTCGCAGAATCGGTTTTGACCTGTCAATTCTTGACCGGGTTCAAACCGGGACCAGCGTTTACGCCGACAACCTGTTCACGGCCATGGCCGGGCTGGACAGTGATGATTTCGAATTTATCGCCCTCCGGGCTCCACGTCCGCTTGCCCGCAAAAACATCTTTACAAAATTTATCAACTTCGCCATCGAGATCGCCTGGCTATTCGTGTTATTGCCAGTAAAAGCGCGGCGCCTGGGTCTGGACCTGTATCACTCTCCCGCCAATAGCGTTTCTCCAGTGCTGCGCATTCCCCAGGCCTGCACGATTCATGATGCCCACTTCATAACCTATCCCGCAGGACGCGACCCTCTCTGGAAACTCTACGCGGGCTGGTCTTTCAGATATGCCGCCAGACACGCGGACCGTATCATCTGTGATACCAACGCCGGCAAAGATGAACTCGTCAAGCTTCTCCATGCCGATCCGGAAAAAATCGAGGTCGTTTATCTGGGATTGCCGCACCGTGAATCCAGTGCTGCCGACCGCAGTGCCACAGAGGACCTCAGGCCATATATCCTCACCGTGGGCGCCACCGACCCCAACAAGAACCTCACATCCCTTCTCAAGGCTTTTACGATCCTTGTGAAGGACGGCCGCCATGCCGGCCACCGGCTGGTTCTGGCCGGCCCCGCCGGCAGAGACCACTCCATACTTGAGTCGATCATCGAGCAGGAAGGACTCGAGGAACATGTTTTGCTCCTCGGAAGGGTTTCCGACTCGCGGCTTGCGGCCCTCTATGAAAACGCGTCGCTCTTTGTTTTCCCGTCTTTTTGCGAAGGCTTTGGTTTCCCGCCCCTTGAAGCCATGAGCCATGGAGTGCCTGTAGTCGCATCCCACGCGCCCTGCATTCCCGAGACCCTTGGCAATGCTGCTGTTTTCTTCGATCCTCATAATATCCCTGAGATCGCATCCAGAATTGACAATGTCCTCTTGGATGAAAAACTCAGGAATGATCTGTCTCTGGCGGGGATGTCCAGGGCTGAAAAATTCACATGGAAAGAGACTGCTGAAAAAACAGTTAACATATATCGTTTTCTGCTTGATTCTGCACAAGACACCTAGAACTGCTCTACTGGTGTCTCCCGAAATGACTTACGCACGGCCTCGGCAATGAAAGCCAGTACGATTCCCGCTACCAGGCTGATGACAAAACTGATTCCTATTTTCTGAGTATTGGACATCCCCGCACGGGTGACTGTATAAGCGCTGTCGATTACGCGCACGTCTCCCGCATGGGCCTGCTGGTTCAGCAGGATCTCATATTCGTTGATGATCGTATCGCGCCGGTCCTGAAGCGCCTTGAAAAGCCCAGCATCCATTGAAGACGTTGCGCCCAGAGCGGCTATTTCCTTATTGACATCGTTCAATTGCTTCATAGTCTCAGCCTGTGCTTCCAGGGCAGAATTTTTGCCAGTTTCCTTGATATATTCAACAAAGGCCTCTGATACAGTATTGGCCAGTAACGTGGCACGGTTCGCATCGCTGTCGATCACGGAAATCTGTAACGAGGGCGTGTTTTTGGTTGTTGTTGTGAAGACCATGGACTGCAATTCAGTGATTGGCCAATCCAGACCGGCCTTCTCAAGGGATTTTTCCATAACCGGCTGGGTGGTTACCAGTTCGGCGTAAGTGCTGGTTAAACGTTCAGCGTTTTGCGTAATACTTATTCCGAGAAGACTGGAGGATGTGATCTCGGAAAGTCCGATTATTACCGTGGTATCGGCGCTATAGCTGGCCGGTGTACGTAATGCCACAAATGCTGTGTAGCCTGTTACGACGACAGCAACCGCGATTACAAGTATTATCCATCTCTTTATTACGCCAATAAATTCAACCAGGTCCATCCGTTTTCCCTTTCTGATTAACGCCGTTGCTTTTCCGCCCGATCTTTTCTCATCCTGTCAGCCATACGCACAGGATAAAGTCTGAGCAATCTTATCGACTTTCGCTCTCCATAGTACTCGGCCATCCAGTCCAGCGAAGGCGCAATCCACCTGGCCTGGTAGCATAGTTTGTCACGAATGCGCCCCATGAGGATGAAGTTAAGCAGATTCCAGCCGCTCAATGGCTTGTAGAAATAATAGCAGATTCCGTCCTCATATCGGCCATCAAGTCCATCAAGTTTTTCCTGCGGCCACAAATAATTCCATACCATCCGCTGATAGCCGCGCGGCGTGATCCGGTCCATAATGTGCTGTGGGACCAATCCGGGTCCCAGCAGATGTTCAATATGTTTAATAGTCATATATATAATTGCCACAACCTTTTCCCTTCGTGCTATTTCCACAAAGAGATCCCAGTCGACTTCAGTGCTTTGGCGCAAGCTTTCGGCAATATCTACCAACCACTTTAACCGTGAGCAACCGTGCCGGTTGGCATGGATAATCAGATGCAGTAACTGGTCTTCCGTGCCGGGCACACGCACTTTTTCGCCGCCAACCTCGGCTTCAATCGACCTCTTCCATACGCCCGGCATATCCAGCATGCCTATCCCTATCGTAAAAAGATCGAACTGGTACTCCAGGCATGTCTCTACCGGAGAAAGGAATTGCAGGTGTGTCTGGATATCGTATTGCGTTAGTCTTGGAGGTAAAGAGCCGAAATCCTGCCCGTGCGCGGTGTACTTATATAGCTTCAATACTTCGCATACTTTCAGCCAATCCGCTTCCCGTATGAGAATATCTACGTCTGACATGGGCCTTAGCCCGGCATCACCATAAATGCTCTCTGATAGTACCGCTCCTTTTAGAACGATCATTTCCACGCCTGCTTCGCGGGATTTGCCAGCCACTTTCTTGAACTGCGCCATCTGCTGCAGGCTTGAGGCGGTTATCCTGAGATAAATAGTGCCAAGCTCACTGATGACTTCAGCGGGAACGTCAATCTGCCTGGAAAGCGCAGAAAGATGCCTGAACATAAGGCCGGCGGTGCCGTTAACAGCACTCAGATGCATGAGCATGCTCCAATCGACGTCAAGACCCGCCACCTGGATGATCTCCGATTTGGAGGCATCATCCAGCTCGAGCCGCGCGGTCGCGATAAGCATCCGCCATTCAGGGCTGCCGACTGCCGGCTTACCCGCGGAAAGGGATTTTTTTATGTTCGAATCAGCGATTATCTTGTCCATCTTCGGCTCGCGCCCGGATCAATCCCGCATACAACCAGAAAACTACCATCACCGGCCATACCATCAATGTGTCAGCCGTAGCGCCGTTTATCAACAACGCCACCATCCCGGCAGCAAGCGGTATGGTAAAAGTTGCCCGTGTGCCGCCTGACCGGATAATGGTCAATGCCTGCCGGCCGATTAGAAAAAGGGTAACCGCCAGTAATGAAATGCCTACCAGCCCCCCCTCCAGGAGGACTGTCAGGTACAGATTGTCTATCGGTATCAAGCCTTCACCGTATTCAAGGCCTTCGCTGGCTTCTTCGGCATAGGCGATGCGATACAGATCGTCATCGCCCTGCCACATACCCACTCCTATCAGGACATGTTCTCCGAACTCGCCCGGGACCTTCTCCCACATATGCTTGCGAAAACCGAAACTCTCCAGGCGGCGCTCCGGAGAAAATACGTTGAAAGCGACGTTCCTGTAGGAGATTGACACAATAAGGGTAAATATCAGCAGCGATGATGCGATGAGCGTTATAACCGGCCTCAGTATTCCCTTGAACTTCCGGCGTTCCACAAGCAGATAGACGAAAGCCATAAATCCAATGATTATCGCTGTCAGCCAGCTTCCCTTGCTGAATGACACTAGCAGCGCCGCCAGCGCCGCAACGATGGCGACCCCCCAGAAGACACGGCGGGAGAAATTTCCTGACATGACAAAGCTGTAAACAAGCAAAGGTATGGTCATGACAAGATATATCCCCAGGGCAACCGGTTGTGCCAGCGTCGATCCGCTCCGGTGAAATTCCTCGCTCCTGATCGGCACTTTTTCTTCAGTCAAAGCCCCGTAGATCATGTTGTTGTTAAACAGGAATTCGATAATGGCATATGCGGAGATGACCACAGTCAGGATCGCAATTGCATGAATGATCGTGCGTGCGGCTGAATCGCCCTTTCCAAGGACCACGGCCCCGTAATATGCCAGCATGATGTAGCCGGCGAAGGCGACGTCGAGCGCAATCTCATTGCCGTTGGTTGCGGCGGCAATTCCCCGTATCGCCATATATCCGACAGTCATAATCAGGGCGGCGTCCAGAAAACCGGGCTTCATCGCCGCCCTCCTGTTCCAGATATATGCAAAAACCGGCGGCGCTGCTATAGCAAACAAAACCGCCAGAGCGCTTATCCGAAATGGCCCGACCCGCAGACCCGTCCGTGTGAATGTGTCTGGATATAGCAGGGTGCCCGCGATCATGATTATGTAAGCAGCCAGAGCCACCCGGAACAGCAGGCTTTTTTCAGTGACCGTTCCTTCAGAATCCCAGTCGGATGACGCATGTGTTTCGGCCGGATGCTGCATGATCTATTATGCGACCTCGGCGCGTGAAAAGCGCCGTTTGACCATCTGTAAAATGGCATGATCCTGCGCATCGAGACCGAGGGCGATCATAATGACAAAGTAAGTGACTACCAGCGCGGCACCCGCAATCATAAGCTGTGTGAGATTTGATCCTATGGAGGTAAAATTATTCAGGATCAGGACCATGATCGCGCCGCCGGCCCCCGCAAGAAGTGGCTTGACAAATTTAATACTGTATACCTGCATGCGCATAAATACCCATACTTCCACGGAACGCATCACATTGATAACAACGGCTGCCGTTACATTTGCGATTGCCGCGCCGACAACTCCATGCGCGGGTATTAAAAGCATACAGATGATTACATTTATGATCAGTGAAACGCCTACGTTTATGAGTTCCATGTGGGACCTGCCTGACATCAACACCATGAGGCCGGCGGTACCGGTGCCCGCGTTAACCAGCTGACTGAAAGCCAGAAGCATCAGCGCGCCGCTGCCCGCGGTGAAATCGGTACCGAACACCTGCATGATGGGGTCCGACAGTAGAAACAGCACGAGGAATATCGGGAAACTGCAGGTGAATATCCAGCGGCCTACGGTTTTGAAAAGTTCATGGAGTTCGGCGTCAGAACGCTTGTTATAAAGGTCTGAGATAACCGGAGTAAATACCGTCGCGAACGCCAGAAGGATCGCCTGGCTGCCGGTTACCAGCCTCAGGGCGGCTCCGTAATAGCCGACATCCGCGGGACTTGCCAGATACCCTACCAGAAGCATGTCGATATAGAGCAGCAGCATACCAAGGATGTTCGAAAAAGCAAGCGGCAGCGAATAGTGGAAAATCTGCCGTACAGGACTTGCGACTGCATTTGAAACCGCCTTGTTCCGCGGAAGTACGATGGTAAAGAAAACAAGTGACATCCCGGCGGCCAGCACAACCGATGCCACGTTGGCCCATACGACACCGATAAGACCCACGCCGATAATCAGTGCTATCGCCGTGAAGACAAACTTGGAAAGCTGCTCACCGATATCACGGCTGTATACCTGGTACTCCATGCGGTGCATCCCCTGGGTCGTCGCGTTAAAAAGCCGGGCCACAACCCAGAACGGGATCGAAATCGCAAAAATGCGTATAGCCATCACAGATGCATCGGTTTCTTCCATCAGCAAACCTGTCAGCCAGGGAGCCAGTCCTGCGATTAAAGCCGCGACCGCGATTCCAATTGGCACACTGATGAAAAGCGAGGCGGTAAGTGTCTTGCGGGCCAGTCCGAATCTGCCCTCTCCGGCATACAAGGCTACATATCTGACAACTCCGAAATCAAGGCCGACAATCGCTACAAGACCCATGATATTGATAATGGTAAATATGAGGAAATAATGGCCGAGATCGCTGGGTGTCAGAGCGCGCGCCAGGAGTAGTGTGTATGCGTAAAGCATCACCGTCCGGCAGAAGGCGCCAAACAGGTTTATCATGGCTCCCTTTGCTACGCCGGGAAGATATGTTGACTGATAACCAGCAGCATCAGCTGTTGTTTCGTCGGTTTTCACCCTGGGCCCCTGCAAATCCGGGTATTCGGAGTCAGACATAATGTTTAAAATCATGTGGCTGACAAAAAATGATTATTCCTGACAATTATAATTTGTTTTAGCATATTTACTAATTTCTGATTCTAATCTCCAGCTGGATAAAAATAAAGTTCGCTCGAAGACCACAGAGACATTATTCACCGTTCAATTCATGCGACCTTTCAACCTGTGACCTGATCATGCCCGCACACAGCCAGAAGACGACCATGTTTGGCCAGATCATAAGCGAACTCATTGCATACCCGTTTATCAAAATCGCGGTCATGCTTACCGCGACCGGTAGACCCCAAACGGCCGCCAGGCCGCCTCTTCGGATCAGTTTCCAAGCCTGTAATCCGATCAAAGTCAGAGCTGCTCCCACGAGCAGGACACCCAATGCACCCTGCTCCACCAACGCTACCAGATATATGTTATCAATGGACACAGGCCGGTTCTTTGCCTCCGGTGCGGGATTTACCTTAAACACTTCGCTGTTCCCCTGCCACATGCCGGCTCCCACCAGGGGATTGGCCATAAACGTGGCCGGTACCCGCGACCACATATATATGCGTGGATTAAAACTTTCGCCCGTACGGGCCTTGGACAGCGTTCCGGCATGAACGGTTTCGTAGAAAGAAGTGGTAAAGACTCCCAGAACCAGGACCACGGCCAGCAATAAAAAAAGCAGGGCTCTGGTTGATGCGGGCCGCTTCCATATCAGCCATATCAGACCGGATATCAGGAGAATGGCGGCAGTGCTCCAGGCGCCCTTGCTGTATGTCAATAACAGGGACACGAACACTAGTACAATCCCGAAACCCCATGCTGCTTTCCTGGCGGCGGTCCCTGCCCTGATGAAAAAGAACAGAAAGAAGGGAATTGACTGGACCATGAAGGCTCCAAGAGCCCCCGGATGCCCAAGCGTGGACCCGCTGCGGTGATATCCGGGGCCTCGAACCGGACTGATGGGAATCATCTCTTCCTTGATGATGTTGCCGTAAAGGATATTCCGGTCCAGCGCGAATTCCAGTACGGCATAAGCCGCGGCTATGATTCCCATGCTCACCAGGACAATAAACATCGTACGAAGGCCATACTTATACTGGCCGATGACGGCCATGCCGTAATAGAGAAGGATCACATAACCGGCATAGCCTACAACCAGCCCGAGCTCGTTGCCATTTGTCGCAGCGATCACTCCCCTGATTACTACAAAAATAATCGCCGAGATCAAAACGATGTCCAGCGCGCGCCTTTGCAGCAGGCCGCGCTGTTTCCATGAAAACCAGGTGACCGCCGGAGCGGCGCATACAAAAAGCGCCCCGATCGGACTTATACGAAAAGATCCCACCCGGATGCCCACACTTACCAGGTAGTCGGGATAGATGAGCGTTCCGGCCACCAGGAACGACATCGATACCAGGGCTGCCAGATACAGACGCGTGACTTCAGAAGAGGTTGGCTGAATCTCAACCTTTTCCATATATAACCCTTTTAATCAACGGTGCGAGTTCTCGTATGTGAGAAGGAGCCTGCTGACCGGAGCTATCCGCTACAAATACAAAGGCATCATCCTGCGTATGCATTCCGGAAAGCAGCCCTGCCGGGCTAAAGATCTGTCTGGACATTCGTCCCTTTAAGTCAAATCCGTTCCGTGGTACCGCCACCAGGTCCGGGCCGGTCGAAGCCTGGGGGCCGCTGAACAGGTCACTGCCATACTCGACCCTGTCGATGATCTGCCCGTCTGTATCAGGATCTCTCAACTCAAGTAATGCTGCCTTGATTTGTTCCAGTAACGCAGCGACTTCACCAGGTTGAACGATTCCAGCAGGCTCACGGCCGATACGGTTTAAATATATGCGGCCGGGATCCATACAATAAGCCCTGGTTTCTGCGGGTGCAATGTCCGCGATCGTGTGTGGATCATCCCCGGTAAAAGCAAGGAAATCCTTCTGCGCCAGCAGCGGGTTTAGAAAGACTTCCTTTTCGATGCCGCAAAACCCGTGGTCCGAGAGCATCAGCGTGACCGTTTCCTCAGGAATCATGGAAACAAACTCACCGATTATCTCATCGAGACGGCGGTAATATCTCAGGAATTCCTCTTTATAGACCGGATCCGCCTGCTCGTAATGGCGCCAGAGAAAATGGTGCAACCTATCCGTGCCGGTGAAAACACACATGAAGAAATCCCAGTATTCCTGATTATAAAAATGAAACATTGCTTCACGGCGTTTCTCCAGCGTGGCATGCAGGTCTTCCAGCAGCAGGTCGATCGATTCCCTGGCCTTGCCGGCATCCACGTCTATCCTGTACCCCGACTTGCTCAGGTAATGATAAGCCTCCGCGGGATATACGGCACGCTCCAGGTTCGGAGCGACAAACCCTGAAACAAGAATGCCGTTTAGTGGCTTCGCCGGGTAGGTGGAGGGAACATTCATGACACAGCACCTGCCTCCGTCCCTGCTGATGCGTTCCCACACCGGCTCTACTTTTAAATCATTGTAGTTTGGAAAAAACAGGTCGTAGGAAGCCGGCTTCCGGTCGGTGAATCCGAATATACCATGTTCGCCGGGATTGACACCAGTCATGAACGAAGCCCAGGCCACCGAGGAAATCGTTGGGATTTCGGACTCCATTCTTGCCAATGTGCCGGTCGAGAAGAGATTAGCCAGATTGGGAAGTGATCCCTTGTCGATTTCCTTCCTGAGAAAAGAATGTGGAGTACCATCAAGACCAATGACCAGCAAACGTCTTTTTATTGCGTCATGTATTTTCGACAATTCATCCCACCCCCTCATGATTTTTCAATTGACCATCCAGATTTTCCTGCACACGTAGATTATAATCATCATTGGCACAATAATGGCGATTGCACGCTGGATTTGATTTTAGATGTGACGTATCCCCTATTCAAAGACGTAGTACGAAAAACCATGGGGCATTCCTGTTGATAGGGTCTGGTCGCGGGGAATCTAGAGGTAACCGAGGTTTTCGAGCTTGCGGCGGATTTCTTCCTCATCCTCCTCGGAGTAGGAGGGATCCGACGAAATATCGTGGTCATTTTCGCTTACCGGCATGCGTGTGATCTCTATCGTATCATCGCTGT
>JBBAAF010000062.1:0-20859 GCA_041658425.1 Bacteroidales bacterium
AAGTGCTGTGGAACAGTATGATATCGTTGCCGGCGAAATGGTTAAAATACTCCCGCAGATTCAGCAGATCAAACAGTCGGTCGACCAACTCAAAAAGGAATTCGACAAACTGGGATATCCGTGGACTCCGGGCAGGGAAATACCGAAGTGGTAGCCCACACACACCCACACTCATACCCACACCCATTTCAGGGATAACATTATTTTGTAGGGGCGACCCTTGCGGTCGCCCTTTTAATTCCCCGTGAAGCCTTGTCTTCCCCGAAAGCGGGGACCCCTTCACGCTGAACGCAAGCTTCCTCTCATCCCAGGAAGGCCGGGACCTCCTGACGCTGTACTGTGTTCCGCAGCGGCGATAACCATTCAACCTTGATGGGCGACCGCAAGGGTCGCCCCTACAATGAAATGTCATTACAGAGAAGGGTGTGGGTGTGGGTGTGGGTGAATTTGAGTCTGGGCACACTTCAATCTCCAACTTCAGAATTCAGAACTGGTCTTCGAATCTCAAAATTCTTACTTCCATTCACCTGGATACCTCAAATCCCATGACATAAGGAATCCTAAACCATAACGTTATAAGGGATAAGACCCAGGGCTCTTATCCCTTTTTTCTTTTTGTCTACTTTTGATTTATGGCTTACCGCTTACCGATATCTCCCCGTATCTTCCGCTGCCAACGGCTCTCCCCCGGCCTGGCGAGCAGGTTTAGCCATAACCTCCTTATTCCCCATATTCCCTTTATTCCCCTTATTACTTTAATCCTTACTTGCGCCTTGAGCCTTGCGCCTAGTGCCCTGTTTTCCCAGTCCCTTCGAACAACCACGCTGTCTGTTAATTCAGATACCATACGCATCGACACCCTATCGCTTGTGCCTAACTCCTGGAAGATATTAAAGTCTGATAATCAGCGTTTGGCTGACAGCCTCTATACGGTCGACTGGGTAAAATCCATGCTGATTTTCAAACCGGGGATACTTGCCAAACCCGATAGCATCCGGGTGGAGTATGAAGTTTATCCATTGAATTTGAATAAGGTTTACTTGCATAAAAGTCCTGAATTCAACCGCATAAATCCTCCGGTTTACCGGCCTCTGACGGGATTGGAAGCCCGCGAAAGCTTCGATCGTCTGTCGGAGGGCTCTCTCCGGAGCAGCGGCAGTCTTTCCCGCGGCGTAGCTATGGGAAATACCCGCGATGCTTCACTCACTTCAAACCTGAACCTGCAGCTCGAAGGCAGGCTGAATAAGGATTACCGCATCGAGGCCACCCTGACCGATGCCAATATTCCCATCCAACCGGAAGGCAATACACAGCAGATCCAGGAGTTCGACAAGGTGTTTCTTCGCATCTATAGCCCACGGAATGAGATTCTGGCGGGCGACTTCGATATCCGACCGGTTACCGGCTATTTTCTGCAGATGAATAAACGGGTGCAGGGAGCGAGGTTCACCACCGAAACCGCTGCGAAATCAGGAAAATCCAGCTTCCGGATGAGCACCGGGGCAGCCGTGGTAAAAGGAAAATACGCCCGCAACCATATACAGGGCAGCGAAGGCAACCAGGGACCTTACATGCTCACCGGATCGGCTGGTGAAAATTATATCCAGATTATAGCCGGAAGCGAAAAAATCTATATCGATGGGCAGCCCCTGATGCGCGGCGAAGAGGCCGATTATACCATCGATTATAATACCGCCGAAATTCGTTTTACCCCGAAAATCCTCATCACCAAGGATAAAAGAATCGCGGCAGAATTCGAATATACCGAGCGTAGCTACTCGCGTTTCCTGTTTTATAATGAGAACCGCTGGTCTACCAAAAAAGGCTCCTGGTACCTGAGCATTTTTTCGGAAAATGATGCCAAAAACCAGCCTCTGCTGCAGGATCTCACGGATGCAAACAAGCAATTGCTGGCCTCGATCGGCGACAATTCAAACCTGGCAAGGGTGAGCGCCATCCGCGAATCGATGTTCCGGAACGACCGGGTATTTTATAAACTAGCCGATACCACGGTGAACGGAATCCGTTATGATAGCATTCTGATTCAAAGCTTTAACCCCGATAGTGCGAAGTATGAGGCCGGATTTTCCTTTGTTGGCGCCGGGAATGGAAATTATGAACCGCTCCAGTCGGCCGCCAACGGACGGGTATTCCGCTGGATTGCCCCTGAAAACGGCATACTCAAAGGAGGATATGAGCCGGTAGCCAAACTGGTAATGCCCCAAAGCAAACAGGTACTCTCGGCCGGAACCCGCCAATCATTGGGATCGCGGATGTGGGTGAATATGGAATGGTCGGTCACCCGCAACGACCGGAACACATTCTCCTCATTGGACGATGGGAATAATACGGGAATAGGAATGAAAACAAACTTATCGAGGAAGGATTACCTGAAACGGGATAGCAGCCTGCTGCTCAATACATTTGTGAACTATCGTTTCACCGGTATGCTGTTCGACCCGGTTGAGCGGTTTCGGGAGGTGGAATTCGAGCGCGACTGGAATCTCCCGTCCACAGGGATCAGTCAGCAGGAGAATTTTGTGGAATCCGGATTCATCCTGACAGGTAAGGATAGTCTGCAGGCCTCGTATCGGCTGGAATACTTCAACCTCCACTCCAACTTTAACGGTTTGCGGCAGTTTACCAACGGTCGTTTGCGGGGCAAAAAATGGGAAACTTCCTGGTCGGGCAGCTACCTGCTATCGGCTGATAACTATCGCAATACATCATTTTTCAGGCACACGGTGCGTTATCGCCGCGAATTGGGAAAAGTAAATCTTGAGGTGGTAGAAAATGCCGAGAATAACCGCTGGAAAAAACCGGATAATGATACCCTGTTGGCGAACAGCCAGGCCTTTCAGGAATTTCGTTTTGAAGCCGCTCAAAAGAATGGCGATCGTCAGCCCTGGATGGTCAGGATCAGCAGGCGTACCGATCAGTTGCCTCTGGCCGGACGGCTGGTTTCAGCCACCCGCGCATGGGATGCCGAAAGCTGGTTCGATCTTTCGAAAAACCCGGCCCTCCCCTTCCGTGCAGGCTTCCACCTCCGGGCACTCGATGCCGATTCCGGAAGCCTCGCCACAAGCGAAACCGGGAAAACAGTCACGGGCAGAATCGAAAACCGCTGGCAAGCCTGGAAAGGATTGGTCCGGTCCCAAACCTTTTTCGAAGTGGGATCGGGTTACGACCGCAAGCCGGAGTATTCTTACCTGGAGGTGGCAGCAGGACAGGGATATTATACCTGGAAAGATTATAACGGCAACGGAATCAAGGAATTGAATGAATTTGAGACCGCTTTTTTCAGAGATCAGGCCGCTTTTATCCGGATCTTCAGGCTCGGAACCGAGTTCATTCCTACGCTGGTCAATCGCTTTAACCAGGTGTTTACCATTCAGCCAAAAAAAGGATTTGCTTCGCGGTTTACCAGTCAGCTGGCTTACCGGATCGATAAGAAAACCCCGCGCGGGGATTATCTTTTTTTAGTGAATCCCTTCACCAATGATCTCAACGATCAGCGGCTGATTAACCTGAATTCACAATTGCGGCATAGCTTGTCGTTCAACAGGGCAGGCCCGAAATTCAATGCCGACCTGGTCACTCAGAAACAATCCACCCGTACCACCCTGCTCAACGGTGCTGATGGAAAGGTAACCTGGTCGAATTCGCTCCTCCTGCGCTATCGCTTCCACACGGCCTGGCAATTGAATTCCAACAGCGATTGGTCGAGAAAGGAATCGGTATCTGAATTTTTTACCGCCAGGAATTATATCCTGGTGAGCCAGTCGCAGCTCCTCCAGATCGAATGCCAGGCGGGTTCGAACTTTAGGATCGGGATGGATTGGGAATTCCGGTCGGAAAAGAATAAAACCGATGGGGGTAGTTTGCTTTCGAACCGTCTGGAATCAATACTCACTGCGCAGGTTCCGGAAAAGGGACAGATCAGCCTTTCTATACAATATGTATATGTGAAGTTTGATGGCCTGGCTGATTCACCATCCGGATATGCCATGCTCAGGGGATTCGGCAATGGTCATAACGGAGTGGCCCAATTATCGGCCCGTTACAAACTGGGGAAAAACCTTGTTCTCGAAGGGGTTTATGAAGGCAGGATTGTCCGCGGCGGAAAGGCGGTTCATAACGCTCAGTTCCAGGTGCGGGCGGTGTTTTAAAATGCCGACAGTAGCAGGTCTATATCCTTTGAGGTAATCCCAAATTGATTACCTATCAGCTCGTTAGTCAGAATCCCATTGTACAGATATACCCCGTGCCTTACACCCCAGTCGTCCTTGATCAGCTGCAAAATCCCACCGCTCCTGCCTTTATCCAGCAAAATGGGCATCAGCACATTGCTCAGTGCGATAGATGCTGTTCGCGCCACTTTGGCCGGAAGGTTGGGCACCATATAGTGAACCACCCCGTGCCGGGAGAAAACAGGCTTCTCGCGTGAGGTATAAATGCCTGTCTCGAAGCTCGATCCCTGATCCACATGAATATCGATTAATATGGAACCGGGTTTCATCGACATGATAATATCCTCGGGAATCATAAAAAACGAATCCTGATGGAGCCTTTGCAAGGTACTGATAACCAGATCGGCTGTTTCAAACGCTTTTTTCAGTACCGGCGGATGCATCACGGAGGTGAATATCTCCTGGCCCAGAAAATGTTTGAGCGACCTCAGATTGGTGATCGAACGATCGAACACTTTAACAATGGCCCCCATGCCAAGAGCTGTGCGGGCTGCATTTTCTGCCGCGGTTCCGGCACCCAGAATAACCACTTCGGTGGGCGTAATACCCGTTATCCCGCCGAGAAGAATACCTTTCCCATTGTTCTCACTGCTGAGTAATCCGGATCCGATGTTCACGGCAACCGTTCCGGCAATCTCACACATCGATCGGAGAACAGGCAGTTCCTGTGCTTCATCCTCGATGAGTTCAAAGGCAATCGCGGTAACCTTGTGACGGATCAGGTCCTGGAAATAGGATTCATCACGCGTAGCCAGATGCAGACTGGTGATGATCGTTTTTCCCGGTCCGAGTAAATCAATTTCCGGTTTGGTAAGAGGCGAAACTTTTAGGAGAATCGAGGCTTCAAAAACGGAAGGTTTATCACCAAGCAGCTCACCGCCGGCCTCTGAGTAATCATGATCCGAAAATTTGGCCCCATTGCCCGCACCGCGCTCGATCAGCACCCGATGCCCCCCTTCAACCAGAAGGTGCACCGCCTGGGGAGTCAGTGAGATACGTGTTTCCTGGGGATCCGTTTCCCTGGGTAATCCGATCACAAAATGCTTTCCCTTTTTCTCGCGATCAAGGGTCTCTTCCTTAGGCATCATCCCATGCTGAAAGAATGACAAGGGTTTTCCAGTCTCTTCCATAGTGTTTAATAATCAACCTCCATAAAGAAGAGCAATTTACAAAATATCCCGGGAATCTGTTATGCGGGAATTTCAACCCGGATCGTCCGGCTGCCATCGGGGTTTTCAGTGAGGAGCACCCTGACCACGGTCTCCGGTAAAAGTTCTTCCACTTTTTCGGGCCATTCGATCAGGCACCAGTGGCCGCTGTCGAAATATTCATCAATCCCGAAATCAAGCGCTTCGCTGATCCGGTTTACCCGATAAAAATCAAAATGGAAAACCGGATCGTCACCGGAAGGGTATTCGTTCACGAGGGCGAAGGTGGGACTGGTTACTTCGGTCATTACGTCGAGGCTCCTGCAAATGGCCCTGATCAGGGTGGTTTTACCCACTCCCATCTGGCCGTAAAAGGCCATAATACGCTCATTACCTGCTGCCTTGATGATATTGGCGGCTATCCCGTCGAGGTCGTGCAGACGCTTAGCGTGAAAAACCAATTCTTTCATGCGGTCATCACTTCGGCTGAAGCACAATAAAAGGAACCAGCATCTCTTCCAGGCTCACCCCTCCGTGCTGGAAGGTGTTCCGGTAATATTTCACGTAATGATTGTAGTTGTTGGGATAAGCGAAAAAATTCGCCCCTGTGGCGAAGATATAACTCGAACTTACATTTGATTTGGGCAGTTGGATATCTTCGGGCCGCGTAATTTCAAAAACCTCTTTTGGATTGTAATTCAGATTTTTACCTTGCTTGTACCGAAGATTGGTTGTCGTCATCCGGTCGCCGATCACCTTAATGGGATCCTCTACCATGGTGGTACCATGGTCGGTGGTAATCACTACCGTAACCTGCTTCTTAGCCAATTCCCGAAGTAGTTCGAGTAATGGCGAATGAATAAACCAGGTGTGCGTAAGGGTGCGGTATGAGGCTTCATCATCGGCCAGCTCACGGATCATATTGGTCTCGGTGCGGGCATGGGAAAGCATATCCACAAAATTATAAACCAGAACCGATAAAGGCATGTCAGTCAGCTCGTTCGGATGCTCAACCCACCTTTTCCCGGCACGATTGGTGCTAATCTTGTCATAAACGAATTTGGCCGGGATTTTCAATCGTTGCATGAGGCTCCTGAGAAGCTCTTCTTCATGCATATTCTTACTGCCCTCCTCGAAATCTTCCATCCAGATGTCAGGATACATTTTAGAGATCGCCAGGGGCATTAGTCCGCTAAAAAGGGCATTTCTGGCATACTGTGTTGCTGTAGGCAGTATTGAAAAGTAGATATCATCCTGTTCAACGGTATAGGTTTCAGAAATAACCGGCTCCAGTACCTTCCACTGATCATACCGGAGATTATCAATAACCAGCATCACCACAGGCAAATTCCTGGATAATAAAGGAAAAACCTTGTGCTTCATAATATCCGGGGAAAGAAAAGGCCGCTGGCCGATATCCTGCGAAAACCAGTGTACATAATTTTTCCGGATAAAACGGATAAAATTCTGATTGGCCTCGGCCTTCTGCATCCGGAATACCTCATCCATTGGGGTTTCTGCAGATCCCTTCAGTTCTAATTCCCAATAAACCAATTTCTTATACACTTGAATCCAATTCTCCCATGAAAGGCTCTCACTGATCTGCATACCAATCTTTCCAAACTCTGTTTGGTAGGTTGAGGTGGTTTTTTCGCTGATCAATCGCTTGGTATCCACAAATTTCTTGATGGTAAGCAGTACTTGTTTGGGATTGACCGGCTTGATCAGGTAATCGGCAATTTTGGAGCCGATGGCCTCATCCATGATATCTTCTTCTTCACTCTTGGTGATCATGACCACCGGAATGTTTGGCCTGATCGTTTTTATTCGGTTTAGAACCTGCAAGCCGGTGAGTCCGGGCATATTCTCATCCAGAAAGATAAGATCGAACTCGCGTTCATTTACCCGTTCGATGGCATCTTCGCCATTGTTAGCGGTAATAACCTCAAACCCCCTGCCCTGGAGCAGAAGAATATGGGGCATCAGCAGGTCGATCTCGTCATCTGCCCAAAGAATGGAAAGGGATTTGGTCATAGGAATGGATTATTCTTTCAGATAATTATCGCGGAAGAACTGGAAATACTGGAACACATTTTTATTCTTATATAATCGGGTGTAATTATCTTTTGAAATGATAAAATGCCTGTAATCAGTATCTTTCATGCCTTCATACACCTTTGGATCGGCTGTGATGGACTGGTAATAATCCATTCCGTCTTTTTTTTTGTTGAAATTCTTGACGGTGATAATCTGCAATTCTTCATCAAAAACCGAAGAGGCCACTTCGAAGAAGTCTTCGTTGTACTTTTCCACATTGAAATTGGAGATCCGGAACTTGAGCTTTCCCACATCAGCATTGGCTCCGGATATAACCACAACATAAAAGTGCGTTGCAGCATCATCCGGGAAATACTCTACAGCAGCCTGTTCCTGGGTCGGGTCAACCATGCCAATCTGAATTTTACGGGTGGTTTTTCCGATTGTGCTGGACGGCCCTTTCTGAATATAATTCAACAGATTTTTTGCCGGTTCGGCCACTTCGCTTTCTGGATATTTAAAAACCAGGTCATTGATCGATTTCACCAGACCAGCCGTATCAGCCGGATTCTGTTTGGCAAAAGCCATAATTCTCAGCAGGCCAAACTTATCGCGGATCGGATTAACTTTAAAGGCTGTATCCGCTTTTGCACAATTAGCCAGAACGCTGGCAAATGATTTTCCTTTATAATCCAGATAAGTATTTTCATAAAACTTCATCACGGTAGCCCGTTCCTCGTCCAATTCCTTGAAATAATCGGGGTTGCTGATGATCTTTGCAGAACGGCTATCCGGGAACTTCAGCAGGATCAGGTCTTTGTACCTTTTCACTTCGCTCTCCATCTTGAGGGCCGTATAGATCTGATACATATTATAATACGAGAACAGCAGCCTTTCATCTTCCGGAAATCTCTTGTTCAGCCGATCGAAATACTGAATGGCTTCATTCGGACGATTCAATTCATCCTTGAAAATCTTACCAGCGTTCAGAAAAGCCTGAGCTACCCTTTTGTTGGATTCCCGCATCAGGGTATCATTCATCGGTAGATCATTCAGATAAAATTCTCTTTGGGTAGGCTTAAAGGCATTGGCTTTGGTATTGGCTGCGGGAGTTGAGATCTCCCCTGTTTCACCTTCGGAACTGAGGTCTCCGGCTTCAGAAACAACTTTTTTGTTAGATCTTCTCCAGTTGTCTTCGAGTTTCCGGCGCCCCCAGAATTTGATGAATTCGATGCTGCCGAAACTGATCGCGGCCGGGTTATAAAAGTACCAGCTGCTGGATCCCGACATGTCAGAGTTACCGCCCGGACTGGCATTTCCAAACTCACCGGAATTATAGTCCTGGCTTAAACTGCTCATCTGGTTTCCTTGTCCCCGCTGAGTTCCGCCCGGATTTCTCAACTGGTTACCGAAGGTGCCCCTGTTGTTCATCCCGCTCATCCGGCCCGATTGTACGTTTAACCGTTCTTCCTCCTGTGCAGCTTTTGCCTCCTCTTCTTTACGCTGAGCTGCGCCAACAAGACCGGCAATCAATTTTTCCCGATCGGCTGCCGTCATTTTTGCTATCATCTGAAGACTATCCTCCCGCTGAGCTATGCTGATGTTTTCAGATAACATCCTTACGTCCTCGGCAAGTGCAATAATCTTCTGGTAATCCGGGTATGTATCTGGAAGCGACTGGCTGCAGCTGTCATAATATGCACCAGCCGGCACATACTCTTCCCTCGAATAATAATAGCTGGCGAGAGCCAGATAGGAAACTCCCTTCTGTGTTGCGTTTATGGTATTGTTCCAGATGGATTTTTTATAGAAGTCAACCCCCTCAGATTCGCGGCCCTCCTTCATTTCGAGCTCAGCCAGTGCAAAGTACACCTGATCGAGGTAATCAATATTCTTAGCATCTTTCAGCATCTTCATGAGCTCCTTCCGTATCCCCTCTGCAGCTTGATCCCCACCCTGGTACAACCGGGCACGATTGATCCTGGCATTAAATGCCATCTCATAAGCAGGGTTCATCTCATTAACCCTGGCATACCATTTTGATGCATTTACCGAATCTTTGGACTTTTCATAAACCTGGCTTAAAACATAGCTGATCCGTATTCGCTGACTCTTCCCGGGATATTCCTCAGCGGATTTTTCGAGCAGGGGAATAGCGGTTGCAAGATCACCCTGCCGCAGATACCAGTCGGCATATACAGCCTCCAGCTGAGGTTTCAGTTTTGAATTGAATTTGGGATCACCCTGCAAACGGTTCAGAATCTGCTGCGATTCGGGATAGCGCTTGAGCTCCAGCTGGGTCATGGCGAGCCACAGGCTGGCTTCATCAGTCAGGCCGCCATCAGGGAACTGGCTGAGAATATATTCGAATGTTTCGATTGCAGGGAAAAAATCCCGCTTGTAAAAATAGGCCTTACCCATCAGCAGAAAAGCATCATCCACCCACTTTACAAACTCATTCTGACGGTAAAATTCCTTCTCACGATCGCTCCTGGTACCCTTTTTTAACTTGGGCTTGGCCTTGATCGAGTGCATCCCGATCACCTTGGAACACTTTTTTACCGTTTTATCCATGTCGGATAAAATAATCCGCGCTGCCTCCTTGGAACTGTAGGTAAAGAGCGGCAACTGGTTATTATAATCATCCTTGAAACTGGATTCTGATTTTTTAATTCCCTGATAATATGAATCATACGCGTTAAAATAAATATTATAATGCGAAGTAAGATTATGATAACTCCGGGTAACGACCGTATTCTTCTTGGTCGAACAGGAACCGGCAATCATCAAAATGATTACCGGAATGGCAAAACGAAACACCTTATTCAATATTCTGATTTCAGTTTAATTCTTATTAATAACTTTAACAATGCAAAATTATTTTATACTTGGACAAAAACCCTATCAATCTAAAATATTAGTACTTTAGACCTTTAGACCATAAACAGATAAAACTACATTCGGAAGCACAATGAAAATTTTCGTAGTTGAAGACGACAAGTTCTACAATAAACTGATAGAGCATCACTTGCGCCTTAATCCCGATTTTGAGGTTGAAACATTTTTCACCGGTAAAAGCTTTCTCGACAAATTGGGGGAGAACCCTGATATCGTGACCCTGGATTTTGGCCTGCCCGATATGGATGGCCATGACGTGATGCAAAAGGTTAAAAAGTATGACCCCTGGATTCATGTTGTAATGATTTCAGGTCAGGAAGATATCTCCATCGCCGTAAAACTTTTAAAAGAGGGCGCTTACGATTACATCACAAAAGATGAGAATATCAAGGAAAGGCTGTTGAATACCATTTATAATATCCAGACTACCCAGAAATTACGAAATCAGGTAAACCAGTTAAAAACGCAGATTTCTGAAAAATATGACTTTTCCAAGGCTATTCTCGGAGATAGTAAAGCATTGAAAAAAGTGTACTCACTGATTGAAAAGGCGATACAGGTGCAAAACATGACGGTTTCCATCCGTGGCGAAACAGGAACCGGGAAAGAGCTTGTGGCACGAACCATCCATTACAATTCGATCCGCAAGGACAAGCCCTTTGTTGCGGTGAACATGGGTGCCATACCACGCGAACTGCTCGAAAGCGAACTGTTCGGGCACGAGAAAGGTGCATTTACCGGTGCTTACACCCGGAATATCGGAAAATTTGAAGAGGCCAACAGCGGAACCATTTTTTTCGATGAAATCGCCGAGATGGAGATCGATCTTCAGGTTAAAATCCTCCGGGCGATCCAGGAAAGGGAAATTGTCCGTGTTGGCGGCACCAATGTGGTTAAGGTGGATGTCAGGATCATAACGGCTACCAATAAAGATCTGCAGGAAGAAGTTAAGAAAGGCCGTTTCCGCGAAGACCTCTATTACCGTCTTCTGGGATTGCCGATCATTCTTCCCCCACTATCCGAGCGCGAAAACGACATAATTATCCTGGCCAGTCACTTTCTCAAGGAATTCTGCAAGGAAAATAACCTGCCCAAGAAAGAGTTCTCGGCAAAGGCCCGAAATAAATTACTGACTTATCACTACCCGGGCAATGTAAGAGAACTGAAAGCTATCGTGGAACTAGCTGTGGTGATGTCAAACCAGATGATTATCGATGAGGACGATGTGATGTTCAGCCCTACCAATACCGGTCTCGATCTGTTCGCTCAGGAGATGAGCCTGCGGGAATACGAAAGCAAAATCATCGCGCACTACCTCGAAAAGAACAACAACAATGTGGTACTGGTGGCAAAAAAACTGGATATCGGCAAATCCAAGATTTACAATATGATAAAGGGCGGAGAGCTTTAAACTGCTTCTACGGATTTAACTTCCGGTACTTGCTTCTTCAGGGTATTCTCAACTCCGGCCTTTAGGGTCATGGTGCGCATCGGACACGACCCGCATGCACCTATCAATTTAACTTTCACCACCATATCATCCGTGATTTCGGCCAGGGCAAGGTCGCCGCCATCTGCCTGCAGGTAAGGCCTCAATTGTTCCAGAACTGCTTTGATCTTATCTTCAATCTCTTTAGCTACCATATTAATTGAATTTAAATTATCGGGTTAATTGTACAATTTCGGTCGGATCGACCGAGGCATTGCGGATGCCTATCTGGCGGACGGTTTCGCGGGCAAGATCCATGAAAGCCTGACCGCTGATGGAATTTTCATCGTCAGCCACCGGCCTGCCATCATCGCCCCCTTCGCGGATACCCTGAACCAGCGGGATCTGACCGAGCAAAGGAACTTTCATTTCGGCAGCCAGATTTTTGCATCCATCCTTGCCGAAAATATAATATTTGTTACCCGGGAGTTCCTCCGGGGTAAACCATGCCATATTCTCCACCAGTCCGAGAACGGGCACCCGGATTGATTTGCCTGTAAACATGCTGATCCCCTTGATCGCATCAGCCAATGCCACTGCCTGGGGAGTAGATACTATCACCACTCCTGTAACAGCCAGGCTCTGCACCAACGTAAGATGTACATCGCCCGTTCCGGGAGGAAGATCAATAAGCAGATAGTCGAGATCGCCCCAGTATCCATCATGGATCAATTGCTTCAGCGCACTCGTGGCCATCGGCCCGCGCCATACAAGAGCCTCTTTTTCATCAACAAAGAACCCGATCGACAGCACTTTAACGTTGTATTTTTCCATCGGGATGATCCGGTCTTTTCCATCGACCTGCTTCAATACCGGCTTAGCCGATTCCAGATCAAACATCTTTGGAATCGAGGGACCATATACGTCGGCATCTATCAAACCCACCGAATAACCCAGCTTGGCCAGTGCCACAGCCATGTTTACGGCAATGGTCGATTTGCCTACCCCGCCCTTGCCACTGGCAATCGCCACAATATTTTTCACGTTGGGCAGTGGCCGGTCTTTATGAACAATCTGCTGAGCATCAATTTTAATATCTGTTTCGATATCCTTACCCAGGCGTGTGTATATGACCTGTTCGCATGATTTTTTGACCGATTGGGCAAATGGGTTTTTCGATTTAGGGAAAACAAGGGAGAAACTGATCTTCCGCCCCACAATCTTCATATCCCTGACCATATCCAGGCTAACGATATCTTTCTCGTTATCAGGATTAATAACCTCCTTCAGGCTATTCAGCACGGAAGAAGCAGTTAGTAATTCCATCTATTTTTATTTAGTTTAAATAAAGAGCAAAATTAAGCATCTTTCCAGATTTCCGCTTCGGCTTCAGGCATTTCTTTTACGGGATCCCAGAAAATCCGGTCGAAATCCAGTATCTGGTCGTTTTTCACGATGATGCCTTCGCTTTCTAGAAGCTGTTTCATGGTATCTGAATAGCCGAAATAGTGTTTACCGGTAAGCAATCCGAAACGGTTTACCACCCGGTGTGCAGGGATAAACCCCTTTCCGTCAAAGGATTTATTCAATGCCCAACCGACCATGCGGGCGGATTGTGGGGATCCGAGATAGCGGGCAATGGCGCCATAGGTGGAAACCCGGCCGTACGGAATATACCGCACTACCTGGTAAACCCCGTCAAAAAATCCTGTATCGGTCATAGCTGTTCGGGTTCTTCGCGCGGTTCGGTCCAGCGATGGCCATGAACGGGAACAAACGATAAATAGGTGATGGGCTTTCCAACCTGGAGGAATCCCGATTCGTAGTGGGTGCGGATCGAGAGTACCTCATCAACCAGGTCGGAAGCATACAGATCGGCCGTGCACCGGTCGGGCACAAGTCCATTCCATTTCAACAACGAAACGGTATATTCATGCAGGATCGGGCTATCTGTTTTCAGATGTATTCTTCCGCCGGGATTCAGCATATCCATGTACATGTTGATAAATCGACTGGATGTAAGCCTTTTACGTGGCTTCCGGGCTTGAGGATCAGGGAAAGTTATCCAGATTTCAGTAATCTCTTTCTGCGCAAACATCCGGAAAAGAAACTCGATCCGGCAACGCAGGAAAGCGACATTGTCCAGTTTCAGCCGGAGCGATTCCTGTGCCCCTTTCCACATCCGGGCTCCCTTAATATCGACTCCGATGAAATTGAATTCCGGAGATCTTTTGGCCAGCTCAACGGTGTACTCGCCTCTGCCGCAGCCCAATTCAAGAATGATGGGTTTCTCATTCCGGAAGAACTGCTGGTTCCAACAGCCTTTCATTTCATAATCCGACGTTAGGATAGCGTTGCCATCCGGCTCAAAAACATGCGGAAATTCCCGCATTTCATCAAATCTTTTGATTTTGCTGATCCTGCCCAAAATTATCCGGCTTTTTCGATCCTCAATCCGAGATCAGTGATATACTTAAGTTCTTTATTGCGCATTCCCTGGTCAATCTCAAAAATATAGATTCCGGGATTCGGAAACCTAACCCGGTATCGCAGAGGTATTTCCAGACTGAACCTCCCCCCCGAGCCTCTTCCCTGCCAGCGACCCTGCTCATCGGCAAGGCGGCATTCCAGGGTATCGCGCAGATTTGCCCCGGTGGGCGAGTTGGTACGGATAAAAAGCCAAAGGTTGGAATATTCGTATCGGCCGTCGTTTCTAACCTGCAGATAAATATTGTATGAACTGACGGTATCCTTGACAGGTACCTCAAACCGGTAAAATCGGTCGGCCGGCCATACCCCTTTTTCGATGGGAACATTCCGGAGATAGAAATCTTTCTGGCCACAGGCAGCAAATAGGACTCCCATCATCACTGCCATCACCGATCCTGCAAGTCGGTTCATGATTTCTTGATAACCTTGATTTTCGGACGGTCTTCGGGTGCAGCCTGAACCTGGGGCTTGACCGGTGCCTGTGGGCGACGCGGCGCTCTTTTTTTGCCGTCGAACCGCGTGAGGCTTTCCTGACCGGCCGCATTCATATACCCGACCTCTTCCACCACTTTGAACAAATCAACATCGGTGAGTTTTTCCACGATGATCCCCTGCTTGTTCAGCCGGATAATCTCCATAACCCGTTCCACGGTAATCGGAATGAGGTTTGTGGCAGCCGATGAATCAAAGGAGTACCACATCATCCGTTTGAAAATATCTGTTTTCTGATGGTAGGCCTTGCCTTCCCTGGTTTCGAGGACAATCTCGGCTGATGGAAAATCTTTCTGGGCATCGAGATAAGCATCAACCTCATAATTCAGGCAGCATTTCAGTTTACCGCATTGTCCGGCCAGTTTCTGTGGATTAAACGACAGCTCCTGGTTCCTGGCCACGGTGGTAGTCACCGTAACAAAGCTCGTAAGCCAGGTGGAACAGCACAGCTCCCGTCCGCATGAACCGATCCCGCCGATACGGCCAGCCTCCTGACGGGCGCCGATCTGGCGCATCTCCACCCGGATTTTGAACTCTTCGGCCATATATTTGATAAGCTCACGAAAATCCACCCGGTCGTCGGCGATATAATAAAAAATGGCTTTTGTTTTATCACCCTGAAATTCAACGTCGCCAACTTTCATGTCCAGCTTCAGCATCTGCGTGATCTTCCTCGCTCGCAGCATGGTATAATGTTCGAGAGCAATGGCTTCCTTCCATTTTTCAATGTCAGCCTGCTTGGCTTTCCGGTATACTTTCCGGAACTCATACTCGTCGGGATTGATCCGGTATTTCCGGAGTTGATTCAACACCAGCGGACCGGTTAAGGAAATCATCCCGATATCATGGCCCGGAGAAGCCTCCACGGCAATCATATCGCCAGGTTTAAGATTCAAAGAATTAACGTTCCGGTAATAGGCCTTTCGGGTGTTCTTAAATCTCACTTCCACCAGATCCTCTTCGCTGATCCCATGTGGTATGTCTCTCAGCCAGTCGAACACACTCAATTTGGTGCATCCCTCCTGGTTTTGGCAGGGTTTTCCTTCCGATTCAGTATCTAAATGGGGACAACCCCTGAATAATATCGCGTCTTGTAATGTATCCATGGCGGTAAAGATAATTAATCCCGCTGAATTGTGATGCAGCGGTGTGCATCAGCCCTTTGCACCGGAAGCAGGCACCCTGAGCAGCCGGTGGATCTGCAGGCTCATATCGGTCAGGAGGATTTTCGGATTGGCATTCATGGTTACCTGGGCAATCGCCAGATCGAACTCCTCCATCAGCCCTTCAATATTACCCGGATGAATGAATGCATTAAATTTGGATGAAAAGGCCGATTCCTCCTCATCCAGGGTGGCCAGGTCAGCCAAGCCCTGGTTCACCATAAAATTATTGCGGATCATGCTCAAGGCATATTGCAGGAACCATTTCTGGCGTTCACGGCCAATTTCGGATACTTCGGAAACCCAATCGGTGATTTCTTTGATCTGTAAACCAAAGGAAATCCGCATCCACCGGATAAACCAATCGCGGTTGAGCATATTCTGATCGCTCTGCTCAATCATCTCCCGCGCCAGCAAATAATCGCCCTGAGATCTTTGTACCACTCGCTGCATTAGTTTCTCCTGACCGGGATACTCCTCCGCCAGTTTTTTATACAGATGTTCGGCTCCGATCTTTGGCACCTTGATCAGCTGGGTACGAGATAAAATCGTGGGCAATATCTCATCGGTGCCGCAGGTGACAAACAGGAATACGGTATGATCGGCCGGCTCCTCAATAATCTTTAGCAGTTTGTTGGCCGCGGTAGTGTTCATCTTTTCGGGCATCCAGAAGATGATCACTTTATAATCCGATTGGAACGATTTGAAATTGAGTTTGCGTAGAATATCCTGAGCCTCTTTTTTAAAAATACCGGCTTGCTTGTTTTCGATACCCATCGCATGATACCAGCCATCCAGCGATGGATAGGGGTTACCGGTGAGGTACTGCCGCCATTCCGTGATGAAATCATCGCTCGAGGGTTCATCCTTGATTTTGGCGGTTCGGGCAACCGGGAACACAAAGTGGATATCGGGGTGTACAAATTGGGCCGCCTGATGACAGGCCGGACAAACGCCGCAAGAGTCATCTCCGAGCGGGGAAGTGCATTGGAGGTACTGTGCCAGGGCAAGAGCCAGGGCATAATGACCGCACCCCGGACTGCCCGAAAGCATCAGGGCATGACTTACCCTGTTGGTTTTAACCGCCTGTAACAGGCGTGCCCGGATAGCATGTTGACCTGGTATTTCATTGAAGCGCATAGGTCCAAAAATAGCCAACATTTTTTAACTTTGTCAGGCTTTTTGAAGTACCTCTAATTCAAGATATATTATGCTAACAATGAATTCATTCAACTTCGCGGGCAAACGGGCGATTATCCGGGTCGACTTCAACGTCCCGCTCAACAGCAGTTTTGAAATTACCGATGATACCCGCATCCGGGCAGCCATCCCAACCATTCAGAAAATTCTGAAAGATGGCGGTTCTGTCATCCTCATGTCACATCTTGGCCGCCCGAAAGAGGGTCCGGTTGATAAGTACAGCTTAAGGCACCTCCTTCCTGATCTGAAAGCCAAACTCGGAGTGGATGTGAAATTTGCACCCGACTGTATCGGTGAAGAGGCTAAAACGATGGCCGCTGCCCTGAAACCAGGTGAAGTATTGCTGCTCGAAAACCTCCGCTTCTACAAGGAAGAAGAAAAGGGTGATCCTGAATTTGCAAAAAAACTGGCCGGTCTGGCTGATGTATATGTTAACGATGCATTCGGCACCGCTCACCGGGCACATGCTTCCACCACGGTCATCGCTCAATTTTTCCCGGGCAAATCCCTTTTCGGATACATCATGGATAATGAGATCAGCAGTATCGATAAAGTAATGCACGATCCGAAAAAACCTTTCACGGCTATCCTCGGCGGCGCCAAAGTATCCACCAAGATCACCATAATCGAAAACCTTCTCGGTAAGGTCGACAATCTGATCATCGGCGGCGGCATGACTTACACCTTCATCAAAGCCATGGGCGGTAAGGTCGGGAATTCGCTGGTTGAGGAAGATTTTGTTGAGATGGCAAAGAAAGTAATGAACATTGCCCGCGAAAAGAGAGTAAACCTTTATCTCCCGGTGGATGGAGTAAATGCTGATAAATTCGACAATGATGCCCAAACTTTGGTATCCCCGATTGATCAGGTGCCTGATGGCTGGATGGGATTGGATATTGCCAATCAAACCATTGCGAAATTCTCCGAAGTGATCGAAGGGTCAAACACCATCCTCTGGAACGGTCCGATGGGCGTTTTCGAAATGCCAAACTTCCAGAAGGGAACCGTTGAGATTGCAAAGGCCATTGTTCGTGCCACCGAAAAAGGAGCTTTCTCGCTCGTTGGCGGGGGTGATTCCGTAGCCGCCATTAACCAGTTTGGTATGGCTGACAAGGTATCCTACGTTTCCACCGGCGGCGGCGCCCTCCTCGAGTACATTGAAGGACAGGTGCTTCCGGGAATCAAGGCGATCAGGGGGTATTAATATCGTAGAGACGCATACTTGCGTCTTTCTTATCGGTTATCAGTTATCGGTTGCAGGGCAGCCGTAGAGTCGCAAATATGCTTTTAAGACGCAATTATGCTTTTAAGACGCAATTATGCGTCTCTACAGTCTGGGGTAAGTAATGAGATTCGTGACAATTTGTGAGATAATTTGAGCAATTTGTGGATAAAAGGTTTGAAGAACAACTAGCCCTCGAAACTTTCCGTTTCCAGGCAACAGAAAATCCGGTATACAAAAGGTATCTGGAGCTTCTGGATTGCAATTCTGCAGGCGTTTCAGCGATCGACCAGATCCCGTTCATGCCGATCGAATTTTTTAAAAGCCACAGGGTGGTCACCGGGCCGGGCCATGAAACCCGGGTCTTCGAGTCGAGCGGCACCACCGGAGCCCAAACCAGTAAACATTATATCCTCAACGATGAAATCTATATTGATAGCCTCGAATCCGGGTTCCGTCAATTCTTCGGAGAGCCTTCCTCTTACTGCTTTCTTGCCCTGCTGCCTTCTTACCTCGAACGTCAAAATTCTTCATTGGTCTTCATGATGGATCACCTGATCCGCCAAAGCCACCACCCTCTTAGCGGATTCTACCTGCATAACCGGAAGGAACTGTCCAAAAACCTCGAATCCCTGGAAAAATCGGGACAAAAAACGATGCTGATCGGGGTCACGTTCGCTTTGCTCGACCTGGCCGAACAGTTTCCGATGCCTTTGAAAAACACCATGGTTGTGGAAACCGGCGGCATGAAAGGCCGGCGCGAAGAGCTGACCCGTGAGGAATTGCATGATATTTTAAAAAAGGCATTCCGTCTGGAATCGGTCTGCTCCGAATACGGCATGACCGAACTCCTCTCCCAGGCCTGGTCAACCGGCAACGGCATCTATCGCACCCCACCCTTGATGAAGATATTGATCCGCAATCCCTACGATCCCTTCCGGCGTATGCCCGACGGAAAATCCGGGGGTATAGATGTCATCGACCTTGCCAACCAATTCTCCTGCTCCTTCATACAGACACAGGACCTTGGCCGTAAACAGGCAGATGGCAGTTTTGAGGTGATGGGAAGGTTTGACAATAGTGAGCTCAGGGGGTGCAATCTGATGGTTTAAGGCCCAGGGCGCAAGGTTCAAGAATGACTGTCCACAGATGACCCGGATAACACTGATTTTCGCTTTTGCCATCTGTGTAATCAGCGTCATCAGTGAATAGTTTTTTTCGGGATTGGCCCTCTGGCTCACCAAAGAGTAGGGAAAAACGCATTCCTGATGTGGCTTACTTCAGGCAAGCCCCTTTCATACACCACATTAACCACATCAAACCGTACTTCCAATGAAATCCGGTTGTACTTCACGTAGGCATTGGCCGCCGAAATCAGGAACTGCCTCTTCTGCCGGTTGATGGCCTGTTCCGGTAATTCCCGCACCGGAGCATTCCTGGTTTTCACCTCAACCACCACGATATCATTATGGTCGCGGGCAATTATGTCGATCTCCTTGTGACTGAAATGCCAGTTGCGTTCCAGAATGACAAAACCCTTGGCCAGGAGATGATCAACCGCCAGCTGTTCTCCCGCTTTCCCTAAATCCTTCCGTTCATCCATTTTCTTTACTATTTTTGCGAATCTTAATTTAGCCTGATGTCTGATTACAAACGCTTCCTCGTCACAGCCGCCCTGCCATACGCAAACGGCCCTGTTCATATCGGTCACCTCGCCGGAGTATATGTTCCGGCAGATATATATACGCGATATCTCCGCCAGAATGGAAAAGATGTACTGTTTATTTGTGGCTCGGATGAGCACGGAGTTCCTATCACACTGAAAGCCAAGATGGTAGGGATTACCCCTCAGGATGTGGTCGACCGGTATCACAGCATCAATAAAGATGCATTTGCCCGGTTCGGGATCGGCTTTGATATTTATCACCGAACCTCATCTCCGATTCATCACCAAACCGCATCGGATTTTTTCCGGAAACTTAATGATGCCGGTGAGTTTGTCGAAAAAACATCGGAACAGTTTTTTGATGAAGCCAATCAGCAATTTCTCGCCGATCGCTATATCACAGGCACCTGCCCCCATTGCGGCAATGAAAAAGCGTACGGCGACCAGTGCGAAAAGTGCGGGACTTCACTGAGTCCGATGGATCTGATCAATCCGAAATCAATGCTCAGCGGTAATGCTCCGGTTTTAAAAGAAACGAAGCATTGGTACCTGCCCCTCGATAAATATGAAGCCTGGCTAAAGAAATGGATACTGGAAGATCACACCGAATGGCGCTCAAATGTTTACGGCCAATGTAAATCGTGGCTCGATCAGGGGCTTCAGCCCCGGGCCGTATCGAGGGATCTCGACTGGGGTGTTCCGGTGCCGGTGGAAGGCGCTGAAGGCAAGGTCCTCTATGTTTGGTTTGATGCACCGATCGGATATATCTCGGCTACACGGGAGCTCACCCCCGATTGGGAAAAATACTGGAAATCAGAAGATAGCCGCCTGATCCACTTTATCGGTAAAGACAATATTGTTTTC
>JBBAAF010000063.1:0-20746 GCA_041658425.1 Bacteroidales bacterium
CAGATCCATTTTATTTCCGATATCGATGATGTTATCTGAACCGTTCGGAATTAAGTAGAAACCTTTGTTCATAATCGAGAACCAAAGATTATTATTTTTGTCTATTAAGATGGCGGTAACATCATTATTAGCCGCGCGTAAGTTCATCTTATATCTATTGATTATTGTATTGTTTTTTATCCTGAAAATCATTCCTTTCGAACCAACACAGTAACTGCCATCATTACCATGTGCCAGACAATGTAAATTATTATCAGGCAAGCCGCCGATGATCATTTTTTTTAGGGAATCATTTCTGAAATGAAATAAACCGCTTAGAGTCACAGCAATTACCTCTTCATTCCATAACTTTTCCAGTTTTACAATTCGTTCCGGATTGGTGGTGAAACTATAGTCTGAATGGCCGGCAGATGGTTTTTCATGAATAACATTTATTGTCCCCCATGCGCGATAAGCGTATAATTTTTGTCCGTCTTTTCCCAAAGGGACCAGTAATAAATAGGACGTAGCAAATGTTTTCCCATCAATCTCCGGGCAATAGTTCTCAATTCTTCCGTCTTTTAGAACATTAATTCCATTTTCATAGGTGCCAATAAACAATTCGCCATGTTTTCCTTCTACCATAGAGGTAATCGAATTGGAATTCAGGCCGTCACCGGTTCTGAATGTAGTAAAGTGCTTTCCGTCGAACTTGCTCAATCCGTTTAAAGTAGCAAACCAGATAAACCCATTCCTGTCCTGAATGATCGAGAAAACGGTTGAAGAAGCCAGTCCGTCAGAGGAAGTGTAATGATAATAGGAAGGTGTCTGTGAAGAAAGTTGAGCAAAATAGATGAAACTGATCGCGGCGAGTAAAAGGATTTTTTTTAACATATTCAAACTGTGTTGAGAGCTGCTTTTATCTTCTGGATAAATTCCGGTGCCTTACGTCGCGAAATCTCAATCCTGCTCCCATCAATCATCGTCACATAGTTGCCGCTGATGTTTGAATAGGCTTTAATATACTTCAGATTAATCATATGAGATTTGTGAATTCTATAAAATATTTCTTTGGGCAGTGCATCCTCAAAATCCTTTAGAGTATGGGAAACCATCTTTTGCTTTTGATCTTTAAGAATGACTCTTGTATAACCTCCATCTGCTTCAAGACGGATTATATCGTCAAATATCAGTACATCAAAACCGTGGGATGCAGGAAGAACCAGCTTATCTGTTTTATGAACCGTCTCAACTTTTATAGGCTTATTTTTTAAAAGTAGAAGTTTTTTAACAGTCTGCTTAAGCTCCTTAATATTTACCGGTTTAAGGAGATAATCCACGGCACCCGCTTTGACGGCATTGATTCCAAATTCCTCATGAGCGCTGACGAGTACAACCATAAAGTTCCGATCGTCGTATTCATCAAGAAAATCAAACCCGTCAAGTACCGGCATATTAATATCGAGGAACACTACATCTGGCTTATGAACATTTACAAGTTCCTTTGCACTAACCACAGAATCCGCACATCCCAGAATTTCAATCTCATGACAATAATTTTCAATGATTTTCATAAGGTTTTCTCTTCCGTGAAGTTCATCATCAACTATTATTGCTGTAAGCTTGGTAATTATACTTTGTGAAGACATGATTCTTAATTTTAAACAGTATTCTTTCTGGTCAAGTTTCGCAAAATTGTTGATATAAACTTGCTTTATTATTTTGCAAATTAAGGATTTTATTTTTAAATCGCAAGGTGTTTTGTATATAATTTACCAAAAATTAGTAATATGACATTCCGAAACAGAGTTACAAGTATTCCGGCAACTATTTACGATTATTGTATTCTTTTAATTTCAATGGCAGGTTTTGTGCCAAAACATGCGACAGTACCCAGAATCATTGCAATTGCTTCTTCCATTGCTTTTTCAATGGGTTTAGCCTATTATTATCCGGATAACGCGACTTTTGGAGTGACTTATTTTATCATTAGTGAAATTCTCTATTTAGGCTTTATTTTTTCAGTCCTTTCAGAAAATGGATACCGTCACTGGTTTATTAAAAGGTGGAAAAATGAAGAAGAGGGGTATCTTACATTCGAAGCAATACTTGGATTTGTGTTTTTTCATAATGCCGCCAGTCTGGGATTTGTCGCGTCTTCCTCTCCGGGAAGTTTGTTTGATTTTATTAACAAGGAATTATTATTTATTACAGTGATTTTGATAGCTTTAACAGGCTTTATTATTAAAATCTGGTCTGCAAAAGTAGTATCGATCGACATTTATTATTGGAAAGACATGTTCCTTGAAAAAAAAATCACAGAGTTTGTTGAAACCGGGCCATACAAATTTCTGAATAATCCTATGTACGGAATTGGTCAGCTTCAGGCTTATGCATTTGCAATATGGTATGGATCGGCAACCGGCCTGATTGCTGCAGCGATAAACCAAATTTTGATATTTACCTTTTATTATACGGTCGAGAAGAAATTTATAAGAAGGATATACCAAAGCAACGGCGAATAATTTCACCTGAAGGGCCCTGAAAGGACTGAAAAGCTTATCGAACCGGTCCATAGCGGGGGTCAAACGAGGGGACCAATGAAAAACTTATCTGTATATCTTTGAAAAACAGCTTTTTGATTTTCGGAAAAACCCAATAGGCAATCTTTGTGCTGAGGATTCCAAATCCTGCACCTGCCACCACATCCGTCAGCCAATGACGGTTATTATACATCCGCATAAACCCGGTTCCGGCTGCAATCGTATATCCTGCAATACCATACCAAACCGACACATCCTTATATTCCTGGTACAAAAATTCAGCACAGGCAAAAGCAGTTGCCGTATGGCCGGAAGGAAAGGAATTATATGAAGTTCCATCAGGACGCTGAATATGCGTTAACTGTTTAATTCCGGTGACAGAAATTCCCATGACAGCCAGTGAGGTACCGAGGATAATTGACCGATCCAGGAAATTATGTTTTCCTTTGATTCCCAGCAGATTTAATCCATAAACGGCACCCGCCGGAGCATATTGGGTAAAGTTGTCGATGTGGCGATGAGTGGTAACCCTGCTGGTAATTTCGCTCCTGATTTTCAGATTCAGATTCTTGATCGGATCGATCATCAGCCCCGCAAAACCATACCCAACTAAAACAGAAGGGATAATCACTTTTTTCACACTAAACCGATAAACTGAATCGGAATAATCCACAGGTTTGAATCGGGAATTTTGACCGTGTAAACCAATGGTCAGGAAGATGGCAATCAAAATTATGATTCCTCGTTGTACAAAATATGGGGTTTCACGCTTACTGATCATGATCGTCTGGCTTCTTGATCAGGTCATCAATCCACCGCAGAAAAAAATTGACAAAAACTACAGCTATCGTCGAGATTGCGGCTTCAGCAAAATAGCCGGCTGCAGCCAGGCAGCCTATACCCGAACTGCACCAGATGGTAGCAGCAGTGGTGAGTCCCTGTACATTGATTCCCTGATGGAGGATCACACCCGCTCCAAGGAATCCGATACCGGTTACAATCTGTCCGATAATTCGGGTTGCATCACCTCCCTTTTCCTGGGTAATCTGCAGTGAAATCAAAACAAAGATCGCCGATCCCATTGAAACCAGCGCATTCGTCCGTATGCCAGCACTTTTATGATGAATCTGCCGCTCCAACCCAATCAGTGCCCCGGCAGCCATAGCCACCAATAACCTGATAATAAATTCTTTAATTTCCATAACCATTTAGCCTATTGTTCTAACGTCTTCTCACCTTCTAACCTTATCACCTCTAACCTTTTTGCGTACTTCTGCTCGACCAGTTCCCTGCCCCACATATTGACCCGGTGCTCCTGCTCCAGCACGAACCCATTCCTCTCGTAAACTCTCCGGGCCTCTTCGAGCAGGCTAACCGTCCACAAGATGATCCTTTGATAATTCTTTTCTACGGCAAAACCGATCAACAGGTTGATCAATTTCTGCCCATAACCTTGGCCATGCAATGATTCGTCGACATAGAACCATCGCAACTGAGCCTCCTCATCTGAAACCCTGGCGAGTGCAATGCAACCCTTCAATTCGTCCTCATTATCCAGCAACCAGATCCTTTCTTTAGGTGAATTCCGGGTATAAAACTCCTTTAAAGGACCCTCCACATACTTGCCGAAATCATGATTAAACCCGTATCGTTCAGCATAATACTCATCATGATAACGGACAATTCTTTCAATGTCGCCAGGTAACAATTCATTCCTGATATGCATGCTGTCAGTCATCATTCTAATATTCTATAAAACCTAGGGCCTCTAGTCGTGGTTCGTCAGCAAGCCCCATCCGCGACCAGTAATCCAGGAGCAGGGAATCGCGAACAGTGGTCGACCGGCTGGCTACCAGGCCATGGCCATTAACCACATTCGTGTAACTGAGATCATTAAAATCATTGATCCCGTTAAGCCACTGCATATATTGGGCAAAATCTCTATTTCCGGTATGCACCTGGGTGTGCACATAGCCAAAGTATCTGCGTACCAGGTTCCTGTTTGGCTTGAGTTGTTTGTTGATCAATTCAACCAGCAATTCGAAACTGAAGGCGACCTCATAGTAGTGTCCGGTGATAAAGTTATCATTCGATCGCTGAATCCTGACGACCTTCTTTGCCAGGCTATCGGGATATTGTTCCATGATTTCGAAGCTCATGTCCACTTCATTCCAGTCGCCGCCCGACCATTGTATCCTGATGGGGCTGTCGGGTACGATATAGAATGTCTCCTGTGCCTTATAAGGGTTCCAGATGACCGGTGAAACCTGCAAGGCTGTTGTGGCGATACTGATAGGAAGTCCGGGAACCTCCACCTTTATCGTGATTGTAGAATAAATCAGATCCCTGGTGTTTTTCAAAATCTGGTTGAATTTATAAACCTGATAATCAGGTGCTTGAAAAAATCCTTCTTCTTTGTCAGTTATTAAAACCGGTACCGGTGTGAGTGTAACATACTTTGTTGGTCCGATTAGCACGACTGTTATTTTCGGATCCTTGTAATACAAAGAATCAGGATTCTTTCCGGTTACTTCTGCCGCAGCATTCCCGCTATAAAATCGCTCGACCCGGATGTAATGCTCAGTATCATTCACATTGATCATGGAATAAATAACTGGATGGCTTTGAAACCCATCAACCTGAATTACAGGATCCTCCTCGCAACCGGATAAAAAAAGTCCCCCGAGAATTAATAAACCGATAATTGTTTTCATAATCAGAATATTGCATTGGCGGGGGATTTCAGTACGGGAGGACTTTTATGTCCTCCCTCCATTAATGGGCGACCGCGGATCGCCCCTACAGTACCTTTATGCGGATATTGCGGAAACGGAGGATTGACCCGTGCCCCAGGAATCCGATATGGCCGGTGGTCCTTTTCAAACCCGGATGATCGTTATGGTCGATGGTGCCGTTTATACTGGCTTCGTAAATATCACCATCTACAATGACCGTTCCGTTCAGGGTCACCTTGATACGGGTTCCCTGAATCCAGATCTCCTCCTCGTTCCATTCGCCCACCGGTTTCAGAAACTCGCGCCGTGCCGGGATTACCCCGTACACCGAGCCATGGTACTGGTATTTCTGCAAGTTGGCATAGATAGGCGCCGTATTGTCGAGCACCTGTATTTCCATCCCAACATAAGCAGCGTCTCCTTCGAGTGGCGCACGGATCCCTATGCCGTTGTTGGCACCCGGGGTCAGCTGAAATTCAAACCGGAACGCAAAATCAGCGTATTCCTTTTCAGTATAAAGATTTCCTGAACCGCCGCCTCCGGTTGGCTCAACCAGTATCTCACCATTATCCACCTTATAATCAGTCTTGTTCCCTACCCAGCCATCCAGGTTCTTGCCGTTGAAAAGTGATGTAAAACCTTCGGCCTGCTCGGAAACGGTGAGGTTATAGCTTTCGCTTTTAATCTCCCTGACATAAATATCCCGGAATCCCAGGTCGGTACCGTGGGCCTGTAATTCAATAGCGCCCTTCGGGAAAATCGGAATGCTGCGATCCCAGTAATTTTCCAGAGTCACATTATCAACTACCGTAATCCCATTGAGAATAACGGTTACTCTTTCACCGATCATTTTGATGTAGAATGTATTCCAGTCATTAATCGGGTTATCTGCAACCTTGGTGGGTTTCGAAGGGTTCTTCTGGTTGTTGTACAATCCGCCTGATCCTACTTGGGCACCCACATCGATACGACTGGTATCCCAGATCTGAACCTGTGGCGATCCGCGCAGGTAAATGCCACTGTCGCCGCTTTTGGTGATCCGCCAATCGAGCCACATTTCAAAATCGCCATATTGCCTAACCGAGCAAAGGTTGTTCCCCTTGCCGTTGAATACGATCATGCCGTCCTTAACCGTCCAGCTTTCGCCGATGGTTGCATCAACAGCCTTTTGTTTCTGGGCCAATTCTTCTTTGGTCATTTTAGCGCGGGCGATCGGGTTTTCCACGAGACCCTGCCATCCGGTAAGATCTTTCCCGTTGAACATCGGAACAAAACCGGGGTCTTTTGGCATGGCGACCAGCCAGTTGCGCATATTTTCCTTGGCGTAATCGCTCTCCTCGCCACTGATCACGGTGATACATTTCGTCAGTATCTGCCTGACCGTTTCGCCGTATATCCCTTCCTTCGTTCCGGAAGGTGGCAGAGCGATACCCATGGCCACTCTCGATGCGGCATTTTGTATATCTTTATCATCCAGATATTTAGCCACAAAAACGAGCGTCAGGAAGGTGCGGTTACCATCGAGGCCCTGAATGACCATCTTCTTTTGATCCGGGGTTTTAGCCAGATCCAGCACCTTGCGGAGCAGAAGCAATTTCTGATCGGGATTGATACGGGATTTTGATATTTTGGTGACATAAGCTGAGAATGCATCTGCCTTATACTTTTCCGGACCGGCTGATGCTATGGCATACAGTTGATCGCAGGCACGGTAATCTTTCCATTTTATAAAGGCAGCAAAAGCCTGATCCTTGGATGCACCTTTTTGGGTATTGAATTCAGTGGTCACCAGTTTCAGCGCTTCATCACCGCCGATGCGCGGAAATACAACCAACAGCTTTTCTTTCAGTGCTTTCTTCGTTTGATAAGCTTCAATCAAAGCCTTGGTGCGATTAGCCGGGTTTTCAACGGTCAAAGAAGTTGCCACGAAAGCATCCTGAACATTGGCTATGGCAACCGGATTTTTGGTGGTTTCCAGCAGACTGATCAGCGCAGGGGTATTTGGTGCTGCGGAAACCATCGGAAGCACCTTATAGGCTGCAGCAGATACGGCAGGATCGGCATCGCCGGTAAGTTTAAGGATCCGGTCGAACTGACCCGTTGCTTTGCGGGCTCCGATCAGGTTTATGAGAACCGGCTTTGCCGTTGGAGGCACTTCATCAATTGCGGCTGCAACTGTTTCGATCTCCTTGATTCCAACGATCGTATTCAGCATAGACTGACAGGCATCGAGCTCAGCGCCTGATGCTTTTTTCAGATCTTCCAGAACCATTGGTAAAACGGACTTGCCTTCCATGGCAACCAGGGCCTGCAAGGCAGCAGTCCGTAAAACCGGATTTTCGGAGCCGGCAGATTCACGGAACAGGGGCTCAGCCAGAGGATCACCAATCTGGCTGAGCATGGTCAGAATTTCAGCGGCAACCTCAGGCTGAGCTGTTTTAGCCTTATCCATCCATTTACGGACAGCTGCGATATCTTTAATCGCAAGAGCATGACGAAGGGCTCCGGCCCGGTATTTCGGATCCGGGCTATCAACTGCTGCGATCAACATATCCAGGGCTTCAAATCCGAAGTTTTTAGTCATCACCCCAAGAGCTGCCATTCCATTGAAAATATTATCCGGATCCTTACACTCCTTCACGAGCATAGAGCAAATCCGTTTTGTCATGTTAGCATCACCGGTCTTGGCGAGATTATCAGCATATCTTACCAAAGATCGTGTGGCTTCAGTAGGTTCATAGGCAAATTTGACTTGTTGGGCAGCATTGATCATCACCTCGGCCGACTCTTTCGATCCGATCTGGGACAAGGCATACAATACCATTTTCTTCAGATCGGGATCGGTGGTTGTGGCCAGAGCGTGGATATCCGCTTCAGCGCATAAGGCTCCGTAATCGCCCAACCCTTTGACTACCACCATCTGGCTCTTGCCTTTCAATTCGGGCAGAGCAATTTTTAAAGCATGCATGGCCGGATGGTTCTTCATATTGACCAGAACAGCAGCGGCAAACTCAACCAGCTGAGGGTCTGATAAATACTTACTGACTGATTCAATAGCTTCCTCTTTAGCAAAAAATTTCAGATGATAGAGGAAGAACGATTTCACATCCGGATCAGTGGCTTTGTCCAATGCTTTCACAAATGCATCGGAAACCATTTTACGATCGGCTTCCCTGTTGCCGTCGCCCAGCACCATTGCCAGGGCATTCAGGGCAAAACGGGCATTGGTGTCATCACCAGTGCCAGCCGGAACAATCAGTTTCGTAAACTCAGCAATCCCCGGCTCTCCGAGTCCGATCATACTTTGAACCACTTTATCCCGCTGAACCAGGTCCTTCGCCGGCATCTGGGCCAGTATATCAGCCACCTTGGTTGATAACAACCGTACGTCCTGCGCCTGCAAAACTGAACCCAGCACGCAGGCGATAATTATCGTAATATATTTTATTGCTCTCATTGTTAATGGTTTAATCGTTGGTTTTCTTGCCCCCTCTGGCTCTCTTACCCCCTCCTTCTTAAGGAGGGGGTTGGGGGAGGTCAAATTGCCCATGGGCTCCGCATCGGTTGATTGGTCATCCGGTTAGCTCCTTCGTCGTCGATGAACTCCTGTTTCACAGGATCATATTTCAGTGATCGTCCTAATCGTGCCGCAACAACCCCCATATTGACGATTGTGCTGGAGCGGTGGCCGTTCATTTCGTTCAGGGCAAACTTGGTCCGGGTTTTCACCGAATCGCTGAAGGTCATGATCTGAGGCTCAGGATCGGGCAAAGTTTCAATAAAGCTTTGAAGATTTGGGATATCCGAACGGAATCCTTTATAGATCTTACCACGCGGACCTTCAATATAGGCTGCATTTTTATCGCGGTTCTCGCCGTCGAGGATGATCTTGCATCCATCGGCATAAGTATATTCGATTCTTCTCCAGGAGCCAACAGCATCCGGATGTTGCTGGGGAGCGTCAACTTCCACCAGAACCGGACTGGTATCGTCCTTGCCCAGCATGTACTGAACCGGATCGAGGTAGTGCTGGCCCATATCGCCGAGACCGCCGCCGTCATAATCCCAATATCCACGGAAAACGGTATGTACGCGCTCGGGATTGTAGGGTTTGTAAGGGGCCGGCCCTAACCACATATCATAATCCAGCTCTTCAGGAACCGGCATCGGCTTGAGGTTAGTTTTGCCGCTCCAGTAGAATTTCCAGTCGTAGCCGGTGATTCCGCTAACGGTAACTTTCAGCGGCCAGCCCAGTATCCCGCTGTCGATCACCTTTTTGAGCGGCTTAACATCGGTACCCAAACCATAAAAAGTATCCTTAAAGCGGAACCAGGTATTCAACCGGAACATCCGGCCGTGGCGGTTAACCGCTTCCACTACTTTGATTCCTTCACCGATGGTGCGGGTCATGGGCTTTTCACACCATATATCCTTACCAGCTTCAGCGGCGGCCATGGCCATCAATGCATGCCAATGCGGCGGGGTGGCAATGTGCACCACATCGATATCGGGCCTGGCCAGCAGTTCACGGAAATCGTGATAACCCTGCACTCCCGGTCCCGCCTGCTTGATTGCCTGCTCCATGTGCAGACGGTCAACATCGCACACGGCGAGCAGCCGTCCTTCATAATCAATATGCCCGCGGCCCATGCCTCCAACGCCAATGATCCCCTTGGTCAGCTGATCACTGGGAGTAATATAACCCTGTCCACCAAGCACATGACGAGGTACAATTGTGAAAGCTGCAGCTCCTGCCAATCCCGCCTTCAGGAATTTCCTCCGGTCGAAAGTCTGTTTATCTTTCATCTCAGAAAAGTTTATTTTATAGTTCTGGTTTAATCTCCGAAGGTAGAATTTTTAAGGTTTACAGACAAGATCGGATGATCATTCCTTTTCACTCCCTGCAGCAGATATATCTGCTATTTTTGTATTTTTCAGAAAACAACTCAGATAGAATTTTCCTATAAAACCCAACCGCATCCTCAATCTCAAAGGCATGGTTGAGCAGGATCTGCCATCCTTCGGCATTCGGAATTCTCAATTCAGATCTCTGACTTACAACTTCTAATTGCTCCTCCTTCATTTCAACTTCCAAGAATTGTATTCCCTCACAATCTTCTCAATATCAATATTCTGGTATCCCTTAGTTTTATTGAGGATTTTCTGAGCCAGTTCTGTATCATCCGCCACATACGCCGACATATTCTTGGCAAATTTCATCAGGAATTTAAAGTCAGACAGCTTCGTAAACTCTCCGTCGCCCTTTTTACCGAACTCGTCGGTCCAAAGTTCGTCCTCAACAAAAACGAATGCCTTGGTGAGTTCGGCGAGTGAAATGTCGGGCGACATCAGTTTGGCGCGGTCCTCATTATAATACCACACATAATAGCGGATCGAGCCGTGGATCTTCCGCAGAATGAAGTTTTGCGGATAAATACTGTATGAGAACGGATACTTCATGCTCTCATAAAACCGGTTACCCACCTGGTAGGCTCTGATCTCTTTGGGTTTATACTTGATCCTGCCCTCCTTGTCGTCCGGAGTTTTATAGAAAAAGGTCATCTGCTGATTCATCCAGAGGTTGATATTCAGCAGGTACCCTTTTAGGGTATCTCCCTGCAGAGTAATAATGAATCCGGGCAGAACGCTGCCCCGCTCCGGTTGGGATTGGTCATCCTGTGCACCGGCAGGCAGTGAAAAACTGATCAACAACAACCAAACCCAGTAGTGATTTAAGTGTTTCATGGCTGACGAATTAATCGTTAATCCTGTTAGATTGACTAATTTACGTAAAAATTGTCAATCGTCATTTCACCTCTACCTTATTCATGATCTCATATACAAGCGCCAGCTGGCCATCGCCGATGCCCCAAGGGGTCTCTTCGGGTTTCCATCCGAGGCGTTGGAGGGCTTTCTGGCCAGCCGCCAGGTTGCCGGTATAGAGGGCTGCGGCCCAAATCATTAAGGGGTTGGCGGGTTGCGATTTCATCCATGATGTCAATAACCGGTCTCCTTCGCTTTCACGGTTGAGCAGTTTGTAACTCAGGGCGGCCAACAAATACGGACTGTCCCATCCCGGTTTTTGATAACTGGTATAGGTCAGAACCTTCCTGAGGTGTTTCGCTGCTTCATCTGCCAGATTCAATTGCATATAGCACAATCCGGTAAGATAGTCCTCAACCCTTTCGTCAGTGATGTAAGGCTTACCCACACCCAGAGTTTCCGGCCATTTACGGGCATCCTCCAGATCCTTGATTGCCTTCAGATATCGTTGATGCCTGAAGTAATCCAATGCCCTTAAAATCAGGGCAGAGCGATATATCTCATGACCTTCGCGCGCCCCTTCGGCAGGCAACAAAATCAGCTTGTTCAGGATTTCAATGGATTGATCATAATTGTGATTATACATTTCTGCCTTTGCCTGATCGAAATCGAGGATCATGTGACCCGGAATCTTTGCGGTAGCCTTGCGGGATATTTCAAGGTACTGAGTCCAAGCCCGGTTTCTAACGAAAAAACCACCAAGCGCGTGCCAGGTGCGCCAATCATCGGGCTGCAGGGTACTCGCCCGGGTAAGATCGCGAAGCACAAGCTCCTCCTCCGATCCTTCAAAAAGTTTTGCCCGGGTCAGATAGAAATGTGCTTCGGCCGGTTCATCACGGCAGGATTTGAACAGCTCTTTCGCTTTCAATGAATCATCCAGGTTCAACCGGATCAATCCCATGTAATAGCGGTTTTGCCAGGCGGGTTTCACCGATTCCGCCCATTCCAAAACACGAAGGGTTTCCGGACGATATGGAAAAATGAATTTTGTCGGGGAGGACTCAAAGGTACTCCCGTCTATGGTGGTTTCCTGACTTGTCCCGCCTAAATAATCCCGCCAATATTGAACTTCCACCTGATCAGGAGCTGCGATTAACAGCGTGATGGCCTCTTGGTTCAGGTTCAGGTTGTGGTAGAATATGGCCAGTTCAAGGTAGGTTTGCTCCGGAAATTCATTACGGATCAGGCTCTTGAATGCGTTGAGATTTTCGGGCGACGGATTGCCCAGATATTGCTCGAAATGGGCAAAATGGTTCAGGGGATCAATCCGGATTAAACGGTTCAATACCTCGGTAGCCTGTGCCGGAAAACCGGCCAATCGGTTAGCGATAACCTCAAATTGAATAGCCTTGATATCGTACCGGTTGTAGTCCTGTGCCAGCCGGGAATACTTGAAAGCCTGATCCAATTTGTTCTCAATCAAAGCAATCTCAGCCATCCCGGTATAAGCAGCCGACCGGTACTCCATCGATCTCAACGCTAACCCAAACGCCTCCTTCGCCTCATACAACTCCTTATTGCTCTTTTCTTTCTTTTCGTTCTTAACGCTCTTCTCGCTCTTAACGTCCGTAACGCCCGTAACGCCCGCACGCTTCACTACGCCGAGCAGGTAATTTGCCTTCGGATCATACGTGTCGTACGATAATGCCGTCATCAGCAGCTCCTCAGCCAGTTTTGGTTTTAATATCCGTATGTATTCCTCAGCCAATCCGGATAAGGCCGGCAGGTAATGAGGATCTTTAGCCAGGCATTTGCGATAGAAGTCGCGTGCCTGTGAATACTCGCGCTGCCGGCTGAATTCAATGGCTTTCAGGTACAATCCCTGTAAAGAATTCCAGTCGAAAGGCGGCGAAACCAGCGGCCGGTCGGAGTTGCGGGCAGCCTGTCCGTTGACTGACCAGTTCAGTCGGCCGTTGGACAAAGAGACCGCTGACGGCTGACGTCCGGCTACTGAAGGATAAACAAATAATTCAAGGGGTTTAAGTTGTATCGGAATTTTAACAGCCGGGTCGTTACCGTTTTCCATGATCAAGGTATCATTAACGTACTCCAACGCACAGAACCTAATTTCCCCGACTTTTTTAGGGTCTGCAGCCGGTTGTTTTCCATCATTAATATACAGTATGCCCGCTTCCCCAATCTCTGTCACTCCTCCTGTTCCTACGATGGGAAACCAGTACTCGCTGAACCGCTCGCAGCTGTTGCCCGGGAATCCCATGTGCTTGAATGGGGTGAAGGTACTGCCTGAGGCTTCCTGGTTGAATAGTAAACCAGTCTGGATTTCAGTGTATTGCATATTTCCGGGCTGATCGGTAAGCAGATCCGTCCATAGTGCTCCCTGTGGACTCAGTGCCCAAATCCATATCTTCTTTCCGGGCTTTTCGGTGAAATCGTTCCAGTGACCGAATCCAAAGTTTCGGGAGGCATAATAACCGGCAAAGAAATCGGTACAGGTGCCCAGCACGTGATAACTATGATCACTGCCATAATTGTTTTCCGCATAATTGGATATGTTCCGGCTATCCGGCAAAATGGGCCAGGGGGATTCTTCACCGGCATGACCGATGTAATGATCGCCCGGGAAGTAATAGGTCAGATCCGGTGCAGCATCGGCTGCTGCAGTAGCCCAGTGATATTTCGAAGTACTCAGATCCATCGGGTTGTACCAGAACAAGTTAGTCTCAATCCATGCCTTATCTTTGGGTAGCCTGATCTCAACCCGCCATTCGGTTCTCGAGGTAAGATCCATGGCTCCGATAAAGCAGGATACACTGCCATCCGGGTTGGTCCGGGTTAAATAATCCACCGGCGAAGCAGTGGTTGGGGCATGTCCGATTGAACCGAAATTAAACTCGATACCCCCGGATGTCCAGGCACCTCGCATGGATATATCTCTGAATTTGACTACCTTATTGAAGTAGATGAATTCCTGGCCAGTCGATTTTTCAATCGCTCCAAGGATCTTTCCACCCATCTCCGGTGCGATCATCACCTTAATCCACTCATTCTCAAGTTCCACGATTTTCCAGTCACGGTTAATCCCTTTGGTGGCATATCCGTCAAACCGAAAATAAGGATAGATCTTGCCGGTCCGGGCTACCGGGTTCGGATCGCCGAACGGGTACGTTAAGAAGGAACGGGTGTATTCGCGGACACCCGCACTCTGTCCGAATAAACGTGAGGGAGTTAAGGACGTTAAGGACGTTAAGAATGTGAAGAGCGTTAAGGACGTTAAGGACGTTAAGACTGATCGTTTCATGGTGCGGATTTTTTACTAAAATACGGATTTGATTTACTATTTTTCATGAATTTTTGGCAAAGAAATAATGTCAGAGTTCCCAATTGGTAAGAGGGTTTTAGTCAGATGGGCGGAAGATGGAGATAATCAATCTGTTCTCGAGCTATCGCCCCGTTGTGTCCAGATCGGAATGGTCACCATGTATCCCGATCGCTCCCCGGTTTTTAACAGGATTCATCGCCTCTTAGACCCCGATTCTTATCATTCAGTTGCGATTAACGGCACCAAGGTTGTGGGATTGCTAGGAACGCTGCATACCGATTTTTATTTTCAGGATAAGCCGATCCGCACGGCATATTTTATGGATTTCAGGGTTGATCCTGATTTTCGTATGGGATTGACAGCCTACAGGATGGTCAAACGGACTATAGAATTTGAGCGCGAATCGGGAACCCGGATGGCCCTGGCTACCTTATTAAAAAACAACGAAGCCCCGATGGTTTTCACGAAAGGCAGGGGAGGCTTTCCAGCCTCTTTATACCTCGGGGATAACCGTATTTATAATTTCGTTCCAATCCGGCACCTGAAAACCGATAGCCGTTTTATTATCAGACAGGCAGTTGAGTCGGATATACCCGATCTGGTAAAGCTGTATAACCGTTTCTACAGTTCTTACCGGCTGGCACCGAGGATGACCGAAGAAACTTTCCGCCATTATACCACGCAGATCAACGGGTTGAGCCTCGACCGGTTCTATGTGGCCTGCGAAGGCAATGCGATCAAAGCCGTTTTGGCCGCCTGGGATGCAGAATCTATTAAAAGGTATATGGTTACGCAATCGAATTTCAGGGTTAAGCTAATATCCGGCATGGTGAAATTTCTATCCTTGTTTGGACGGATGCCCGAGCCGATCCGGATCAATGAACCCTTAAAGCAGCTCACCCTGGTTCTCTATGCTCATGATCACTCCACCCATGCTCTCGCAACACTTTTCCGTCATATCAATAATCTGCATATCGGCGGTGAATACTCCCTGATTCAGGTCCAGATTCATCAGGATGATCCGGCCAATGAGAGTTTAAGGGGTTTAACGGGAATCTCCGTTTACAGCGAAATACACTTTTTCACCGACACCCTCCAGATCGCCCGTGAAATCCAAAATGCCAACGGGCTCGTGCATCTGGAATTTACGAATTACATTTAAAGAGCAGCGGTGATCACCCGTGTTAATGTTTCTGCGATATTTTCAGTAGGACGCGGAGCATATACCGAGATGATTTTCCCGTCTTTATCGATGAGGAAATACCTTGGAAAATCGTTCAGATAATAATTTTCTTTTAAGATATTGGATTTTGGATCCTGAATGAGTTGAACGCTGCCGAAATTATTCTTTTTAATGATAGCGGCCCAGCGATTCTTATCCTTTTCAAAATCAAGGGAGACCATAATGAACTTCACCGGTTTGCCCTCAAAATCTTTGCGGAGCTGCTCGAAATACGGAATCTCCTGCAAACTCCAGTCCGACCATGAAGCCCAGAAACCGATATAAAGCAGCTGGCCGAAATAATCACTGAGATTTACCTTTTTCCCGTCAGGTGTATAGGCAGTGAAATCAGGAGCAGGTTTGCCCATCCCTACTTTTTCCATATTGGCCACCATGGTTTCTATCGCCTTAACATATTCCTTATTCTTGCAGGTTACCCTGAAATCGGTGAGAAAACTCTCGACCCGTGTGGTACCGAAATTGGCCAGATGATCATCCATGGAGGTAAACAAAAGATAATCAAGCACATCAGGATTGGAGAATTCCTCATGGATCACCCGGAATCGCGCTACAGATTCAGGAAAAATCAATGTAGCGGTATTCGGATGTTCAACCAGGTAAACGGATTGGCGGTAATCGAGATAATTCTGGACAAACTCCTTGTAAACAGTGCTGCTGAGGTTCGATGGTGAGTTCAGGTTCAAACGGTTGAGATAATCAAAATGATACCCGGCCGGAATTGCCGGTTGGGTTCCCTTCAATAATTGATATTTCCCCGGATACTGAAGGTGCTGATCCGCCCACGAGAATTCAATTTCCGAATGTGTTCGGGTTACAAAACCAGGATCAATTTTTTTATATTTGGCTTCATATTCATCCAAAAGTTTGATTTTCAGTTGTTTAACAGAATCCGAAAACCGGATGAACTGTTCTGGTTCCTTAGAAAAAAGCTCGGTAGCGGAGATGGAAGTCTGCTGATCGAGCTTTCGGGCCAGGGTGAGATAATGGTTAACCGGCCCAAGTTCACCGCTATAAGAAATATTTTCGGGAAATACGATGGAATTGATGGTCAGCGATACCTCTTTTCCCGGCTCCAGGTAAATGTCCGTCAACCGGTTGCCAAAAAAGAGCATTGCCCTTAACGGTGCGGTTAAAGGAATAGTTATACTGAATTCACCAGTTTTATTTATCCTGGCACTATCCAGCACTGGTCCGGCCGTAATATTCAGATAGCCCGGTACTGCTGGTGTAATGGTGCCTGAAATCCTGGCTTCGCCCGGTTTTATTCCGGGTTTCTGACAGCCAGTGATCAAACCTGCTGCCAGTATCAACGAAAGAGCTATTCGCTTCATAATACCGGCTACCTTGGACCGCCTGTCTTGCTCATATAGCGGGCATAGTACTCGTTATATTTAGCTTCAATCTCTTTAACCAGATCCTCTTCCTTATTCTTGGTAAGGTTATCCAGCAGGGTCTTCATTTCATAACCCACGGCAGACAGAAAATCATTGCTGACCGATGGGAAATATTTTGCCGGAAGGCTGAGGTAATAATCGACATTATCCCGGATACCATCGAAGGCAAATTTTGCCACTTCGCGGCCTTTTTCCTTATTGCCGGCACGGAACCAGAGATTGGCATTTTCAACATCCGTGGAGGTATATCCCATAATCTTCATCGGCATTGATTTCTCCAGTTTTGCCAGAACCTCGGCTGCTTTTTCAGGTTTTCCCTCATTGATCAGAGCTGCAGCCAGGCGGTTGAAATTATTTTTCATGTTCTGCATCATCCGGCGGCAGGTTTCATCCTGGTACACTTTTGGATTATTCAGATTGGTGTAGCGGAATTTATTCATCACATTGTCATACATGATATCGGTATTGACCATCCCTGACATGCCGGTCTGCGTCTCACCCTTAACCGGGATCAGGCGATAGCTGAGGCCCTGGAGTTCGAGGTAGTTATCGAGCTTTACTGAGCCGGTTTGCCGGGGTGTTGTATAATACATCGGCCGTTCCCAGTTGTTATGGGCAAGTATATCCAATACAACCAGTTCATCTTTATAGATCACGTCCTGACCCATGGTCCAAACGATAGCTGAATCGATCTGTGCTGCCCGGCTGGCTGCAACAGTGCCGGTTTGCAGCACTTTGTTTTTATCAACAGGCAAACTGAACGTTGCTGATGGGAAATAATTAAATTGTCGTCCGGTTGTAGATGGGAGCATTGCTCTCGGGTCATCACTACTGACAAATTCAATCAACTGTTTCAGGTCTGTCGGAGTATTTATTTTATTCTGGATCGGGACATAGCCTCGTTTACCCTGGCGGTATTGTTCGAACCCCATGGAGATCGGCAAGGCCTTTGAATCATAATAGGTGCGCTTGAGCTGGTCGATGTACCAGTCCTGCGGGAGGAAAGGCATGCAGCAAACCCGCACATCGGTACGAATACCTTCAACCTCCTGAATATACCAGAGAGGGAAGGTATCGTTATCCCCATTCGTGAAAATCAAGGCATTTTTATCCAGCCCGATCAGATAATTATAGGCAAAATCATGAGCAGTATTCCGGCCCGACCGGTCGTGATCGTCCCAGTTCTGTGAAGCCATTACAACAGGAACTGCTAAAAGGCAGACGCCCGATACGGCTATTGCTGCCATCTTTGGGTCGAGCTTTTTCTTCAGCAGGTCATACAGATAAAGGACTCCTATTCCAATCAAGATCGCAAAGGCATAGAATGAGCCCACATATACGTAATCCCTCTCTCTTGGGGTAACGGGCACCTCATTCAGATAAATGATGATGGCAGCGCCTGTCATCACAAACAGGAGGGTCACGATCCAGAAATCTTTCCGGTGCTTCTGGTAATAGAACCAGGCTCCGAGCAAACCAAGTATCAGTGGCAGTGCGAAATAGCGATTATGCCCTTTGTTTTCAGTTACTGATTTGGGAATATTATCCTGAGGTCCAAGCCGCATTTCATCCAAAAATTTGATACCCGTGATCCAATTGCCGCTTTTTATATCGCCATAACCCTGTTCATCGCTCTGCCGACCCGAGAAGTTCCACATAAAATACCGGAAATACATGTGCCCGAGTTGATACCGGAAGAAGAACCGCATATTTTCGACGAAAGTGGGAACCATTCGCACTTCATCCTTCCCATCCTGGCCCTGCACGGTTACTGCGCGGCCTTTGATCTTTCCCCAAACTTTGTAAGCCTGTTCGTACTTGGGCTCCTGGGCATTATACATCCTTGGGAAAAAGGTGGTAAAGCGGCTGTCATACACATATTCGGTACGGGTATCTGATACCGCGTATTTCCCGTCTTTTTTATAGTAAAAATTCTTGCCGTCCTTGTAATCGGTGATCGGAGCGTTATAATATTCACCACGTAACAAAGGCCGCTGTCCATAAACTTCGCGGTTGACATAAGACAGGAGGCTCAATGTATTATCGGGGTTGTTTTCATCCAGCGGTGGATTGGCTGCGGAACGAATCGGGAGAATCAGAATGGATGAGTAGCCGATCATGATGAAGGTGAGCATCAGGAAAACGGTGTTCAGTAATATCTTCCCTTTTCTCTGGCTCCACCAGATGGCGTAAACAAGGCCTCCGCCAAGCATCAGCATGAAAATAAAGACTCCGAAATTAAAGGGCAGTCCGACAACATTGATAAAGAAGAGTTCAAACCAGGATGCAGCCTTGAGTGTAAACTGGATAACCACGTACAGGAGAACTGCGAGAAGGATGAAGGAACCAAAGATCGCATAAACAACTCCCTTCCTGGTGACCGGGTATTTCTTGAAGTAATACACCAGAACAATTGCCGGGATCGCCAGAAGGTTAAGGATATGTACCCCGATAGAAATCCCCATCAGGTAGGCGATCAGGATCAGCCACCTGTCGCTGCGCGGCTCATCGGCCACACTTTCCCATTTGAGAATTGCCCAGAAAACTGCGGCAGTAAACAGCGACGACATGGCGTACACTTCGGCCTCAACAGCACTAAACCAGAATGAATCAGAAAAAGTATAAGCAAGTGCTCCAACCACTCCGGCGCCCATAATGGCAAACAGTTCCCCTTTTCCCGGTTCATTGTTTTTGCCAACGATTTTACGCGCCAGGTGGGTTATTGACCAGAACAGGAACAGGACGGTAAACCCTGAAGCCAGTGCCGACATTACATTCATACTTTTTGCGATGGCGGTTATGTTTCCGAAAGCAAAAAGGGAGAAGAACTTGCTTATTAGCATCCAGAAAGAGGCTCCCGGGGGATGACCGATTTCCATATTCTTGGCTGTTGCGATAAACTCCCCGCAATCCCAGAACGATGCAGTGGGTTCAATAGTGAGGAGATAAACCACGGAGGCGATTGCAAATACAATCCATCCAGTGATGATATTGAGCCGGTTGAAATTCATAGCTTATCTTTTTATTGTTTCAGATTTGTGTTGTTGCGGGGCGAAAGTTAAAAAAGATTTCCCTCATCCAAAGCCTGTGTGGTTTCATAAACGCTATCAATCAGGAGTTCTTTCCCAAAAGACGCTTCCACGGCCAGCTGATCGCACCGTTCATTCTCGGGATGATTTGCATGGCCCTTGATCCAGATGAAGGAAACCCGGTGTTTTCTATAGATTTCGAGGAACCGGATCCAGAGATCCGGATTCTTTTTCTTTTTAAAATTCTTTGATTCCCAGCTTTTAAGCCAATCTTTTTCTATGGCATCGGCCACGTAACGCGAATCAGTATAAACGGTAACCTGGCTTCCCGGTATTTTAAGCGCTTCAAGGGCAACGATTACTGCCAGCAGTTCCATCCGGTTGTTGGTAGTCATCCGGTATCCGGCCGAAAGTTCCTTGCGTTGTCCCGGTACCTGCAAAACAGCTCCGTACCCTCCCGGTCCGGGATTACCACGGGCGGCTCCATCAGTGTGAATGGTAATTTGCATGGCTGCAAAGATAAGGGATTAGTAGAGACGCATATCATGCGTCTCTACAAGCATTATGCCCGGCCCGATTTATAGACGCATATCATGCGTCTACTATATAACTCTTTGTATAATACAGATAGTCAACGCAATTCATGAAGCACTTTTTAGATGATTGAGCTGTTTTTCCAAGTACTTTATTCTTTTTGCTTTCCATAGATCATTATTTTGC
>JBBAAF010000064.1:0-20558 GCA_041658425.1 Bacteroidales bacterium
TATCGCTTTTCTTCAATCCGAGAAAACGTTTGAAACTTGCCCGGTCAACAATCTGATATTCCAGTTGATCGTCTGAAAGATTATACAAGCTTTGCATGATTAGTGCTTTGAACAACAACAACTTATTGAATGGAGGTCTTCCTCCTTTTAATAAATCCTTTTTGTCATCTTTAAAAGCCTGATCTAAAGGAGCTTCGAAAATAGTCCAGTCAATATACCTGCTCAGTTTTTGCAAAGGATCCCCAAGTTTACTGAGAGTTTCAAATAAGAAATGATCGTCAAAAAGTCCGAGGGGGTTAATGTTTTTCATGGCTTACTCATTTATCTGGTAAAAATAAAATAATTAACCACAAAAACATAGTTAAGTTATTAACATTCTGATGGTTATGTTAACAATAGGTTTTTAGAGGTGCCCTATAATTTGTAGAATTTGTAATTGTTGAAAACTATTGTTTTTTTCGGGTTACCTTCTGCCGCAAAATCTCAAACCCTGATCCTAATCACGCGTTGAGCCGACCAAAAACCGAGGTGTAGTTGGTCGGATGGATACGTTTTATCCGTGTTTGTACATACACATTGCGTACATCTGCAATTCATCTATACTGCTTATAGCAAGCCAAATTGGATAGCTATAAGCAACTATTATGTTAGTTTTAACTTTCATAGGATAAAGATATCTTATTCTCCAATGTCCAAGTTATCAAAAGGGCTGATTATCAGGAAAAGCTTCTTCTGAGAGACATGCGTATATATTTCAGTGGTTTTCGAGCTTTTGTGGCCGAGCAGTTCCTGGATATATCGGAGATCTGTTCCTTTCTCCAATAGGTGTGTGGCAAAGCTGTGCCGCAGAGTATGAACCATGGCGGGTTTCCGGATGACGGCTTTTTCTTTTGCTCTTCGAAATACCGCCTGAATAATCGTGACACTGTATTCTTCCCCCGCCTGACCCTCGAAGAGCCAGTGTTTGGGCCTATATTGGTGAATGCCTGTTACCAGAAAATCGTATATAAAGCGGCGAGCACGCCAATCAAAATTATAGCCCAAAATTTGAACATTCCGGTGGTTTTGAAGATGCCTTTTTCAAGGATGATTGCTTTCGGATGATCGGTCTTTGATTCTAACAGGCTCATGGTGATCATGATCGCGGCGAGAATGAGAAATACGTATCCCCAACGGTTCATGAATGGTACCTGAGGCAGGAAAACCATGAAGGCAAAGGAGATCGGAATACTCAAGCCGACGCCCCATAGAGCGGCATTAGAGGTGGTGCGTCTCCAGAAAAGTCCGAACAGGAAGATGGCGCAAACACCGGGTGTGATAAAACCGGTAAACTCCTGAATGAACTGGAAGGCCTGATCGAGGCTGCCCAGAAGAGGCTTAGCTGCAACAACGGCGATGATCATGGCGATGAAGCTCGTGAGCCGGCCAACCCTGACGAGTTTGGCTTCGCTGACCGGCTCTTTATGCCAGGAGCGATAAATATCCATGGTAAAGATGGTAGATGTGGAGTTTAGCATGGAAGCCAGCGAGGATACGATAGCCGCAACCAGGGCTGCAAAGGCTAACCCTTTGACTCCCATCGGAACGATGTTATGGAGTAACCATGGGTATGCCTGATCGGATTTTGTAATCCCGGCAGCACCCTCTATCCCATAGGCTGCCGGATCTTTTGAAATCAGATAAGCCGCGATACCCGGGATAACCACGATCAGGGGAATTAAAAGCTTGAGAAAACCTGCGAAGACCATACCATACTGTGCTTCTGCGATGGATTTTGCAGCGAGGCCTCTCTGGATGATATACTGATTGAAGCCCCAGTAGGCGATATTGGCGACCCACATTCCTCCGATAATAACACTTAACCCGGGGAGGATAGTCCAGGCATCCATCGTTCCGCCTTTTCCATCAGGTATCATCAGATCGCCTTTCCGGATAATCATGTGGAATTTTTCAGGCACCTGGCTCGTGAGGTTATGAAATCCGGCGATTGCACCGTCTCCGCCACCGATGGCTTTAAGAGCTAACCAGGTGGTGATGAGGCCGCCGCCAATCAGGAAGATGACCTGAACAACGTCCGTCAAGGCGACAGCTTTTAACCCGCCATAAATGGAATAGACGGCAGCGAACAGTGCCAGGCCAATTATTCCCCAGAAGACCGGTATTCCGATAATCGTATTCAGGGCCAGGGCTCCGAGCCACATCACTGAGGTTAGGTTGACGAAAACATAAACCAGCAGCCAGAAAGTTGCCAGCGTTGTGCGTACCCGGTTATCGAACCGCATCTGGAGGAACTGCGGCATCGTGTAGATCTCTTTTTTGAGGAAGATTGGTAAAATGAAAACACCAACCACAATCAGTCCTAAAGCTGCTATCCACTCATAGGATGCGATGGCCAGCCCGATGGCATAACTGCTTCCCGACATGCCGATGTATTGCTCGGCAGATATGTTCGCTGCAATCAGAGATGACCCGATGGCCCACCAGGGTAGCGATTTATCGGCCAGAAAGTAATCTTTGGCTGTTTTTTTCTTGCCCTTGCGGGTGCGGGAGACGAATAAACCGATGAAGATAATGAGACCGCAATAACCGATAAAGATCAGGTAATCAATAGTTCCGAAGCTATTTTTCACAATCCTTCAATATTATTTGGAAAATGATTGCCGGATCTCATTCACTGTGATTCCAAACAGGTTTACCAGTACATCATTTAGTGCACTTTCCTCTCCGGTCAGGTGGATTGTGAGGTTCAGATGTTTCAGATTTTCACCTGGTTTCAGTGCGGCTGCGGGGGAAGAATCTTCGAGCTCGTAGAATGGCCCCAACTGGCTTCCGTCCTCCAGCGGACCGTCATTATAGGAATTGAGCACATCACCCGCAAAAGGATTTTCCTGGATTTCCCACATGGAATTCACATAACCTACATAGGTATCAGGCTTATTGTAGAATAGTATGGTTAATACTTTCTTGCCGAAATCATAACTTCCGATAAACTTTTTTGCCCTGAGCGGGGAGAGCCCGATTTTGCCTCTCTGCAGTCCATCTGCTTTGAAGAGAATGAGGTTTTTGAGGATTTTCAGCCGGTCAGCCGGGACTTTACCGAAATAGCTATCGTTGACAAACGGGCCGAGTTTATCTTCTGGTCCTTCAACAAAAGGAGCCATAACAACATTGGTAGGTGAAGATATCAACTGACCCAGCATCCAGATCGAAAGTAATCCGCCTTCGCGTGTCCAGGCGATTTTGCCGGTATTGGTCAGCAGGTTGTTTGTCTCATATGCGACAGGCTGCACACCGGCCGGCAGGCTGATTCCGGTCCGGGCTTCAATCTGGCTCCTGGTGAGAAGGGTGACGGTACGGTCAATCATCAGATTGAACCTGACATTGTTGTAATTAACCAGCTGAATATTCTTGCGGAAAACGGCCATGGTGTCGTTGGCTGAAACCAGGTCGAAAGTATCCGTATCGATCGGAGCCGGGACCTGCCAGTTCTCGAATGTGAACGGAACACCCGGGGCAAAAAAGATGCTGAACTGCCCGCCTTCCGGTCCGAGCCACAGCCGCTCTTCACCGCCGTAATTATTGAAATGGGCTGCTTTCTTACCGGACTCAATCAGTTTGTAATTGATCCAGCCATAGCTCATGCCGTTCATTCCGGAAGAAGCCGAGGTCATCACCCTTCCCTGATATCCCGGGATCAGGGCAATCATGGCTTCGTCGCGCTTCAATACGATTGTTTTCTGATGTTCATTCAGGAACCTGAGGTCGTACCCGAAAGTTCCGGGTTGATAAACTGTTGGTGCAGATTGCTCTTCCATAGGTTTTTTTTGTGTTTGATTTTTACAACAAACGATAAAGAAGAAGACGAGAAGAAGGAAGATAACGGGACATCGGGAGAATTTGAGATTTGGGCGCATAATATTTGAGTTTCAGAGTTTCAGAGTTTCAGAGTTTCAGAGTTTCAGAGTTTCAGAGTTTCAGAGTTTCAGGAACTCAGTGAAGCGTCAAGGGGTCCCCGCCTTCGCGGGGATGACAAGGCAACGATAAGCAGATATCTTAAAATCAGCACATCAGCACATCAGCACATCAGCACATCAGCACATTAGCACATCAGCACATCAGCACATCAGCACATCAGCTAATCTTCTGTGCTCCGTTGCCGATTTCAGCGACGTAGAAATCAGCTTTCAAACCGGTTTTTGAGAGATAGCTTTCGCCGACTTCTTTGATCATCCGGTTGATAGATTCGTCTTTTACGAGGCTGACGGTGCAACCGCCGAAGCCGGCGCCAGTCATACGTGATCCGATGACTCCGGGTATTTTCCGGGATTCTGCAACCAGGGTATCGAGTTCGATTCCGGTTACTTCATAATCATCGCGCAGGGAATCGTGCGATGCATTCATCAACTGACCGAACCGGATCAGATCACCTGCTTTTAAAACTTCCACGGCTTCGAATGTGCGGTTGTTCTCTGAAATCACATGCCGGGCCCGGCGTTTGATAACCTCATCGGTGATGAGATGATCATAAACCGAGAAATCTCCAAGGTTCATTTCTGCCAAGAGTGATATCGGTTTTCCTGCACTTAGCATTTTGACAGCCGTTTGGCACTCCGCAACACGTTCGTTGTATTTCGAATCGGCAAGGCCGCGCGATTTATTGGTATTGGCAATGACGAGCTTATATCCCTCGAGTTTAATCGGAACAAGTTCATAGTCAAGCGTATCACATTTCAGGAAGATGGCATGATCTTTTTTGCCCATACCTACCGCGAACTGATCCATGATGCCGCAGTTAACCCCGACAAAGTGGTTTTCGGCAGCCCGACCGATTTTTACGAGCTCAATCCGGGAGATGCCAAGATTAAGCAGATCGTTCAAGGCAACTGCAGTTACGAGTTCGATGGATGCCGAGGACGAGAGCCCGCTTTTGTTCGGGATGTTTCCGGAGAATAGCATCTCGAGTCCGGGTATTTTGATTCCTCGCTTGGTCAGTTCACTGATTACGCCCAACGGGTAGTTCACCCATTCTTCGCCGATTTTATGGTAAGCCGGTGTAACCGGGATCTCGGCTTTGAAATCGAAATTCGTTGTGGCCATGCGGATAACCGGTTCGTCAATTTTCCGGACAGCCAGGTATGTTCCGAAGCTGAGGGCACAGGGGAATACATATCCGCCATTGTAATCGGTATGTTCACCTATCAGATTGACCCGTCCGGGTGAGAAATAGAACTGTATCGGGGAACCGGAAGCGGGATATCTTTCGGCCCATTCTTTTTTTAAAATCTCGGTTGTCATATTGAGTTTGGATGTTATGCGTTATGTGTTCGTAAAAATAGAATAAAATCAGACCGGCGAGGCATTAATTGTACAAAAAACACTATACTTGCTTAAGTCGATCAATATAAATCAAGACTATGAAAACCAGGGATTTAGTACTGCAAATGTCCTTTATCGGGCTTTCGCTGCTGATGATTTCAGGATGCAAAACCAAACAGCAAAAAACAACAGATGAAGCTATGAAAATCAAAAAAGAAATTGTGGGACTGGTAGATGGGAAAGAAGTTGTTCTGTATACGCTGACGAATGCGAAAGGAATGACAGCCAGGATTACCAATTATGGAGCCATTGTCACCGAACTGACTGCTCCCGATAAATCGGGCAAATTTGAGAACGTAGTTCTTGGATTTGATCGTCCGGAGGCTTACTGGACTGATCCTTATATCAACAACTGCTGTTACCTTGGTGCCATTGTCGGTCGTTATGGCAACAGGATCGCAAAGGGTAAATTTTCACTGAACGGAAGAGATTTCGTACTGGCAACCAATAACGGTCCGAACCATTTGCATGGCGGCCTTAAAGGATTTGATAAGGTGGTTTGGGATAGTGAGCCATTTGAAAACGCAGAAGGACAGGGAGTTAAGTTGAGTTATTTCAGTAAAGACATGGAAGAGGGTTATCCCGGGAACCTGACTATCACTGTTTTTTATACCTTGATGAACGATAATAGTTTGAAATGCGATTATGACGGAAAGATAGATCAGCCTTGCCCGGTAAATGTTACGCATCACGGTTATTTTAACCTCACGGGTAATGCCAAAACCGATATTCTTGGTCATGAAATGCAGATAACAGCAGATCGCTATACGGTGGTTGATTCAACCCTCATTCCCACAGGTGAACTCAGGCCGGTTGCCGGAACTCCGATGGATTTCACTCAGGCGCATACCATTGGTGAGCGGATCGCCCAGGTGGATGGTGGATATGATCACAACTATGTACTATCCGACAGTGTAACCCAGCTGCGTAAGGTTGTCAGGGTGAAAGAGCCGGCCAGCGGTCGCGTTATGGAAGTATTTACCACCGAGCCGGGTGTGCAGTTTTACTCAGGCAATTTTCTGAACGGAATTTTAACCGGATCAGGTAATATTAAATATAACCAGCATTGGGGCTTCTGTCTGGAAACCCAGCATTTCCCCGATTCACCAAATCAACCAACATTCCCATCGACTGTGCTGGAGCCCGGACAGAGGTATAAGCATACGACGGTTTATAAGTTTAGCGCAGGGGGAGGTACTTCAGGGAGCTAGGTACCAAGTTTAGTTCTGATTTCCTGCGGTATGCCATTCTTGTTCACCATAATGCAGGTACTCTTCAATTTAAGGCAAGCAGATGAGATGTAGGAATAACCTTTATATTTTCCGCCTTCTCCCCATGAATTTTTCTCGAGATAGTACTTGTTACCGAACTGATCCTGAGCGATTCCGGTAAGGTGTATGGCATGGTCGTCTGTAAGCTGCCAGGAATCCGTTTCAGAATGGTCATTTGAAATTCGGGTTTGTTTTCCGCAGGTTCCTTTTCCTGGCCTGCAACCCAAACCGGATTCAGGATAAAGGCCAAAACAAAAAACAGGGCAGGGACCCTGAGCTTTTGGATGTGTTTCATGCTTCTATTTATTAAGTGTTTTATTAACGGTTTTAGCGAAAAGTCTTATTTTCACGGTTCGCCAAAGCCGACGAATTTACAAAACAGTAACCGATGAGAACAATACTTAAATCATTAATTTTCGCAGCTATCATATCGGTGTTTCAAGTAGTACAGGGACAGGAAGTTACCACTACATCACTGATTAATGAGCTTACAGATTTGCGGCAATTGGCCGAATATCCGATTCCAGGGTTTCGCTCGGTTCAGTATTCTTCCTATGACAGGAGAACTGTTAGTCCGGATAAACCGGGATGGTTTGCAAATGATGACGGATTTGGCGGCGAGCCGATACCGGGGTTTCTGGAAGTGATTAAAAAGCCTGATTCAAAAGGGATAGGGGAGTACCTGATTTGTGATGTGAAGGGGCCCGGTGCGATTGTCAGGCTCTGGACGGCTCAAATCGCCGGAGAACTGATGGTTTGGTTGGATCAGGAGAAGGATCCGGTTTATAATGGCTTGGCAAAACCGTTTTTTCTCCATACTTATGAGGCTTTCCTGAAAGAGAAGCCCAAAACGGAATGGACAGGCAGCATTAATCAGAATATGGCCTCCTATTACCCGATTCCTTTTTCGAAGGGCTGCCGTATGGTTTGGAAGGGCGACCTGTCGAATCTGCATTTTTATCATGTTCAATTAAGATTGTATGATCAGGGCACACGAGTTAAAACATTTACAGTTAAGGATATACAGAAAAATCAGGAGAAACTCAACCATGCGGCTGCCATACTCGCAGAACCATTTAAATACCTCGATACCGTTTTGTTTAATGCGGCTTATGAAACTATCTGGCTGAAACCGGGTGAGAAAAAGGTGGTTAAATCGGTAACCGGAAGTGCCGGAATTAAGCGGCTCGCTGTTTTTGTTGCCGCTCAGAATATGGAAAAGGCTCTGCGGCAGACCATTCTGGAGATCAGGTTTGATGGATCGCCCTGGGGACAGGTTCAATCACCCGTGGGAGATTTTTTTGGGGCAGCCCCGGGTATAAATCCTTATGAATCTCTGCCTTTTACAGTGCTCGATGATGGAAGAATGGTGTGCCGGTATTTTATGCCCTTCAAAGATTCGGCCCAGGTGATGATGGAAAATATGGGAGACCAGGAGGTTACCGTGATAGCCAAAGTCGTGACTAAGCCCTACGAATGGAAAGATGGAACCAGTATGCACTTCAGGGCACGGTGGCGTGTAAATCATGAGCTGCTGGCTGATCCGCGGCAGGTGAAAGATATTCCATACCTGCTGATCCGTGGTAAGGGCAGGATGGTTGGTGCTGCCTGTTACCTGTTGAATCCAACCTCGGTCCCTTCTTCGGCGGGCAACTGGTGGGGCGAGGGTGATGAAAAAATTTTTATCGATGATTACCTGAAACCATCGTTTATTGGCACCGGATCTGAAGATTATTATAACTATGCCTGGTCATCAGAGGAACTGTTCGATTATGGCTATTGTGGCCAACCCAGGAATGATGGTCCGGCTAACCGTGGTTTTGTGACCAATTACCGCTGGCATATTTTGGATAATATTCCATTTGATAAGAGCTTCGACTTCTTTATGGAACTATACAGTCATCGGGCCGTCGATCATTTTTCATACGCAAGAATGGTTTATACTTATGCGGTTCCGGGAGCACATGATGATCATTTGGTGATTACCAAATCTGATGTCCGCCAGCTTGAACTTCCTGCGGACTGGTGGCCCGAAGCAGCCGGGGCAGCCGGGAATTCGATATTTTATCAGGTGGAAAATATTCTTTTTAAACCGCAGAATATCGAGCTGGTGAAAGATCCGATGTGGTCAGCCAAACAGATGGTATTCTGGAAACCGCTATCGAAAAGTGATTCGCTTACCCTTCTTTTGCCAGCTACAAAAACCGGTAAATTCAGAATCAACCTGACGGTTGCCCGCACAGCAGGAGGAGGAAAAATGGAACTGATGCTGGATAATAAACCGATCATGTTTAATGGTGCTGATATTGTGGATCTGTCGACCTCCTTCAGGAGTGTCGCCCGGAACATATCAACGGAAAGCCTTGATCTTACCGAAGGTATACATGTTCTGACGATAAAACCGGCCGGGGATAAGCCGGGCCCGATTGGGCTCGATTTTATATGGATACAAGGAATTTGAAGAAGGTTAGAGGTTAAGAGGTTAGGGGTTAGAGGTTAAGAGGTTAGAGGTTAGAGGTTAAGAGGTTAGAGGTTAGAGGTTAGAGGTTAGAGGTTTAATTTAATATTATTGATAATGAGAAGGTTAGTAGCTTTAATTGGAATTTTTGTTTTTGCGGTAGGAGTGACATTTGCTGAGGAGTATGTATTGATTTCTCTTGGAGGAAAAGCCAAAATGGTGGTCACGGTTGATAAGAAGGCCGGGATTACAGCCACGTGTTTTTATCTCGATAAAGAAATGACCACATTAGGGCCTATCGGTATGGAAACCACTGATGGAAAGGACCTTGGGTCATCACCAAAAGTAAGATCGGTGCACAGGAGGATAGTAGATGAAATGATAACACCGGCTGTGGCTCAGAAGCGGAAGCAGATACCTGATCGTTTTGCAGAAATGGAGATTCTTTTCCGGCCGATGAGAATCTCTTTATCCCAACGGATGTTTCCATGTTTACCCATAGCGAGCGATCATACCAGTATTTGCCTCTTTCTGAGATCGGTCCGGATACCCTTTCTTCCACTCCGCTCATGGTTGACCGGAAGGATGGGATCAGCATATTGATTACTGAGGCCGATCTCGAAGATTATCCGGGATTGTATTTGTATGGGACCAATGGTAATACATTAAAAGTGAAGTTCCCCCACTATGTTTTAACAGAAAAACTGATCAGGGACCGTAACGTTCGGCCGCTGGAAGTTGGTGATTATATTGCTGTTGCCCGTCAGAAAGGCAGTGGTTGGTTTATCGGTGCCTTAAACGACTGGACCCCAAGGGAATTAGAAGTTAAGCTGGATTTTCTGCCAGCAGGAACCTACACCCTGATTGAATTTGTTGATGGAATCAATGCCGATCAGTACGCCGAGGATTATGCAAGGAAAGAAAGTACAGTAACATCCGGTGAATCAATTAAAATCAAGATGGCACCTGGCGGAGGTTATGCAGCTATGCTGAAGGCAGTTAAAGAATGACGATAAGACTTTAAGACTTTAAGACTGGAAGACTATAAGACAAGAAGATGAAAAGAATGGCAGACACTGAGCGCTTAGAGTGATTGGAGATCCTGCGGTCTTAAAGCTCCGAAGAATTTCAATACTTTTTCACCGATTCCCGGTGCGTTGACATGAACAATATAGGCCCCGCTGGCGATCGGAATACCATATTGGTTTTTCAAATCCCAATCCAGATAGGTCACTTCGGCATCTTTCGTAAAGCGACGGATCAGGTTGCCGTTGAGCGAGTAAATCGATACAATACACGTTGGCAGGTCACCACGCTTGGTGGCGGTAACGCTCTTTTGACATCATCAGCGGCTGCGCCCAACAGGTACCTGCCAATGCGGCAATCCATACCATCAGAATTATTCTTCTCATTATAGAATTTCTTGGGGATGATCTTCAATATCATAAGGAACAGTAATCTCGACACGTGTTCCTGAAGGTTCACCCTGATCATTAAAAATATCGAATATATTGACCGATAATGGCTTGTTGCTTATGGAGTTGTATAGCTGAATTCTCTTTTCAATATTTGCCAGCCCTCTGGATTTATGTCCGGACCGCTCCCTGATGGCTTTGGCTTTTTCTCGGCCGATTCCGTTGTCAACAATGTTGATCACCATATAATCGCCATGATCGCTGATGAGAACCTCAAGTAAACCTTTATGCTTGATCAGCTGAAGACCATGAAGGATGGCATTTTCGAGATAGGGCTGGAGAAGCATCGGTGGAATTCTGACCAGATGCTGGTCAATTTTGGGGTCTACTTTGATTTCCAGTTCAAATTTTTTACTGAACCTCATGTGCTCCATTTTCAGGTAGAGCTGGATCATTTCCAGTTCTTCGTAAAGGGTAATGTGGTTATATTGAGAGTATTCCAGAACCTTTCTCATTAGGGTAGAGAAGTTGGATAAATAATAATTGGCTGAATCGACATCGTTTTTCAGAACAAAATTCTGAATAGAGTTCAGTGAATTAAAAATGAAGTGAGGATTCATTTGGGAGCGTAAAGCAAATTTCTGCGACCGGATCAACTCATTTCGGATAGTTAGGAGTCTTTTCTCCATCTCATGCTTATTACGCAAACTATTAATTCTCAGAAATATAATGGTCCCGATTATCAGAAAGATTGTGAAGCTGGTCATAAAAAGGAAGACTTTGGTCTGATACCAGGCGGGGACTATTATTATTGAAGTTACCACTTCATTACTTCTGACGCCCAGGCTATTGGTTCCGGTGATCCTGAAAGAATAGTGCCCGGGAACCACATTGCGGTAGTCAACCTGGTGCAGGCCGGGAGGAAGTTGAGTTTTGCTTTTATCGGAATTTTCCAGAAAGTAGGTAAACTGGTTTTTAAATGGATTCAGAAAATCCATGACTGAAAATGTAATGCTAAAGGTATTGTCGGATGAGGGAATCCATATGGTATCAGCGATGGGGATATCATATTTTTTTTGAGTACCATGAACGGTAAATCCTGTTATCCGGGCAGTCGGCGCTTTTGATGTTCGTAAGGTCGTTCGCGGAAAGAAGGCGATAACCCCGTTTACACCACCGAGAAAAACCTCTCCATTTTCGGCTGCATAAATTGAATTTTTATTGAATTCATTGCTTAGCAGACCATCCTGAACATCAAAATTGGTAAATTCATCATTCCGATGATCGAACCGTGAGAGGCCGTTGTTGGTAGGCAGCCAAAAAATACCGTCTTTATCCTCATAGATTCCGTACACAATGTTGTCGGAAAGTCCGTCAGCCGTGGTGTATCGTTCAAAGGTGCCCGAACGTGGATCGAAGGTGCATAAACCACCGCCATTGGTGTAAACCCACAGCTCACCCTGAGAATCTTTGAAAACACCGAAAACGTAACTGGTTCCTATCGTAGTTGCATTGCCGGGAACAGACAGGTAATTTTTCCATTTTCCGGTTGTTTGGTTGAATTCATTTAATCCGTTCTGGGTAGATATAAGAAAAATGCCCGGCGACAATTCGAAAACACCAAGGCAGGAGTTGTTGCTCAGGCTGTTGGAATTATCCGGATCATGATAATAATTGGTAAAAATGCCAGTGGAATTATCGAACCGGCTAAGTCCATTGTTAGTGGCAAACCAATAATTTCCTTTTGAATCCTTCTTAATATGCCAGATGATATTTCCGGCGATCGAATTTCCTGAATTATCCGGAACGTAAATTTTATTGGTCAGATTATCTGTTCTGATGCGATTTAACCCTGTACGGGTACCGATCCAAACGTATGGAGGATCATTAAAAAGGTCGGTTAACTGGTTTCCGCAAATGCTGTTCGGATTATTATCGGCATGTTTAATAAATCGAGTGGATTTTTTATTCCGGTTCCAGATCAGTACACCATCCTGAGTGCCAAACCAGAGCGAACCCGGTGTTGGTTCGACGATCCCGAAGGTAGAATAGAACTTGATAATCTCATAAAAAGCATGTGGATCCGGAACGAGTTTAACCAGACCTTTGTGGGATGTCCCGAGCCAGAAAAGTCCATTCCGGTCCTGAATGATTGACCAGAAAGAAGTGTAGGAGAAATAGTCGCTTTCGGGAATTTTTTGCTGCATATTGATAAACCTTTGCCTGATCGGGTCGAATACGAGCAATCCGCTTTCGCGAGTTCCAACCCAAATATTGTTTTCCTGATCCGTGTAAATGCAATTGATAAAGTTTTCAGAGGATTGGAAAAGCGTTGTGGTTGTTTTTTTGATCGGATAATAGGCAAAAGATCTATTTAAGGGTTTGTAGCATTGAAGTCCTGCTGGTGTTCCGATCCAGATATTGCCCGTACGGTCAATATTTAATGCGGTTATCTCAGAAGTCACGAGATGTCCATTTTGGCCATCACCATAAAAACGGATAATCTGGCCTGTTTCAGGATTGAGTTTATTGAGCCCGAGGCTGGTGCCGATCCATACCGATCCGCCGGAATCTTCAGCGAAACTGGTTACCTTGTTAGAGCTGATAGTTGTAAAGTCCCTGGGATTATGCTCGATATGTGTAAATCTAAGGGTGTTAGGGTCGAGAATCAGAACTCCTTTGTTTGTTCCTATCCAGATTAATCCTTTTTTGTCGGTGTATAAGACATTAATACTGTCGGAGGCCATCCCGTTCCCGACATTCTGTTCTTCGGTGAATTGAGTTACCGAAAAATCTTTTTTCGAGATGCGGTTCAAACCTTTGGTACAGGCTGCCCAGATATAGCCCAGTGTATCTTCGGCCAGGCCTACGATCGTGGCCTGTGTCAGTCCAAGTGAAGGATTGACCATGTTGATGTTCAGAGTTCTGAATGAATAACCGTCGAACCGGTTCAATCCGCTCCAGGTTCCGGCCCAGATATATCCTTCCTTGTCCTGATGGATACAGTTTACCGTATTTTGAGATAAACCTTTTTCAATTCGAATATATTCGGAGGTGATGTTTTCGATACGGTAATCTTGCGCAAACGAAAAATTTATCTGCAGAACCAGGAGAGCGCAGATACAAAGGATTACCCGGAACATCGGGGAAATTATTATTCGAGAGACCCCAGAAACCTTCCAACAATAGTGAGCAGGTTCCCCTTTCTGATCGGTTTTGAAATATAGGCATCAAAACCGGCATCCATAGCCCTTTTCTCATCATCAGCCATTGCAAAAGCGGTTTGGGCAATCTGGGGGACATTCGGAAACATAGATTTTATTTGGTAGCAAGCCTCATAGCCATTGATATTTGTCATCTGCAGATCCATGAGTATCAGATCAATTTTTGGATTCTGTTTGCATGCATCGATAGCTTCTTCACCGCTTCGTGCCCAAAGGAGTGAGGCACCGGTTTTCTGTAATACTGCTTCCAGATAGAGATAGTTGGAATCTTCGTCTTCAGCAATCAGAATGGTTTTATTACTCCAGTCCATAATTAGCGCACGTTAATTATCGATCAAATTTACACTATTTGCTTAAACTTCTATAGGGTTTTGAAATTAATTGCAGGATAATTTTAATAAACATATTCTTTGGTTGATATCCTGCTATTTGATCTCCTTGAGGGTTTTGCGTGACAGAATCAGCATAAACACTCCGAAAACAAACATGAACAACCCAATGTAAAGGTTAACATTATATCCAAGGGATTTGGCATAGATTTCTGCATCACTGCCTGTAGCCAATCCATACACTGAAAGAATGAGGCCGAATATGGTAAAAAGCAGGCCGATCGGAATTTTAATATCTAGTTTCATTCGTATAAAGTTTTTTAGAATTTGTCAAATTTGTTTTGTACTCATGGAGCCCTCAATTGTCCTGATGTCCTATTTGAACTTTAGTACGTGAGGGGTTCATAGTTGTTTTTCCTACCAGAAAATAATGGATAATACTAATGTGATGATTCCAACGATAACAGCAAGGACGACAGGACGGTTATACCATTTGTCATCTTTGTCGATAAGTCGCGGGGTGAGTGAATAAACCAGTCCTTTGAGATCTTCATTGGTTTTAAGCTGTTTGGTCAGGAATGTGAGTCCGACAGTGAAAAAGGTTGCCGATGTCCAGGCGATAATAGCGGTCCAGAAACTCTGGGCCATTCCGCTGGGGTAGGTATGGACGACACTGATCCATCCGCCTTTTATAATATCGCTCGGGTTAGCGCCAACGGGGATGGTTAAACCATGATGAATCAATGCACAGCCGATTCCCACCAGGAGTCCCCAGAAAGCAGCGTTTCCGGTAGCACGTTTCCAGAACATTCCAAGGAAAAGAACGGCGAACAGAGGTGCATTGACCATTGAAAAGATCATTTGCAGGAAATCCATAATGTTTCCGAACTGCTTGGCCATGTAAGCGGCACCAATGCTGAGGGCTACTCCGAAAATGGTAGCAATCTGTCCGACTTTTAAATAATGCATATCATTCTGGCCGGGCTTGATGTAGCTTTGATAGATATCGTATGTCCAGACGGTATTAAATGCGGAAACGTTACCGGCCATCCCCGACATAAAGGAAGCGAGCAAAGCCGTGAGCCCGAGTCCAAGAATGCCTGACGGGTAATAGTGGCTGAGCATCGAAGTGATCACTGAGTTATAATTCGGACTGCCATTGGGCATGAGATCAAGGGAAAGGGTTCCTTTTGATGCAAGTGCCATTGCTGCCATACCCGGAACAATTACCAGAAACGGGATGAAGATTTTAGGAAGGGCGCCGATCAGCGGTGTTTTCCTTGCTGCGTTCATGGAATTGGCAGCCATTGCTCGCTGAACAACCAGGAAGTTGGTGCACCAGTACCCGAACGACAGGACAAATCCGAGTCCCATCAGAATACCGAACCATTCAACACCCATGGGATTGGAAGAAGTAGATCCCGCGTGGGACCACATCTGTGTCCAGGCACCAGGCTGGAATCCTTTACCAACGGCTACTTCCGTAAGGGTGTCGCTCATGGCGCCCCAACCGCCGGCATCCTTCAGACTCAGGAAAACCAGCGGGAATAGCCCGATAACTATGATAAAGAACTGAAGCACTTCATTGTAAATGGCAGAAGAGAGCCCTCCCAGGTAGGTATATACAAGCACGATTCCTGCTGATACCAATACGGATACATCAAAGGGCCAGTGCAGAAGCTTTTCCATCAAAGCAGCCAGGGCATACATTGAGATTCCCGACGCGAGAACCGTCATCAGGGCAAAAGCAATCGCATTTAATCCCCGGGTTTTCTCGTCGAACCTCAACTTAAGATATTCCGGTACGGAGCGGGCTTTCGATCCATAATAAAACGGCATCATAAAGAGGCCCAGGAAGATCATCGCAGGTATAGCTCCAATCCAGTAGAAATGGGTAGTTGCCATCCCGTACTGTGCGCCGGATGCCGACATCCCGATAACTTCAAGGGCACCCAGGTTGGCTGAAATGAATGCCAGTCCGGTAACCCATGCCGGAAGTGAACGCCCAGCCTCAAGGAATGCTTTGGAAGAACTCATATAACGCTTGAGAGCCCATCCAATACCTATAACGAACATGAAATAGATGATTATTATCACATAATCGATCCATCCGAGTGTAAGAAGATTTGGCATAAGATCTGAGTTTAGTTATTCGTTCAAATTTATAAATTTAATCCAGTTTTGCAGGTTTCATATCTTCTCCTTGTTTAAACCATTTCGACCAGCTCAGCCGTATGGGATTGTCCGTCAGCCGAAAGCCGGAAGGCAATTGATATTTCAGATCAGATTGGGCTAAAGCCCATTTAAATTACTCACCTTCAGACCACTAGATAAATCTAGTGGCAACTAATAAGGGACACACTGCAATCCTCACCCCCGAACCTCTAACCCCTAATCTCTAATATCTCTTCCTCTCTTCTCGTCTTACCGTCTTACAGTCTTGTCTTCATCATCGTCTCCATTTTGGTGGCAAAATTCTGAACCTGCTTGTCGTAAAGCTCCAATGCCTTAATCTGAAGGTTAGTTGGCTTACCTCTATAGTTACCAACGGCCATATAGATTTCTCCAATATTTTCACGGAGCCGAACCTGACCGGTAATTCCACCTTCACCCGACTGCGTAGCTGAGATTTGCTCATGCATCTTTTCGCATTCGGCAATCGTGGCCTGTATTTTCTTCAGATTTGATCCTTTGGATGTTGCAGCTTTGGCTTTCAGTGCATCCCGGGTGGCCAGAATCTGATCATCAATTGCGGCCAGTTTTTCCAGCATTTTGTATGCCTTCATCAGGGTCTCACGCTGTAATTTCCGGTCGTCAGCTGTATGCTTGCTATTCTGTACATCGTTTAAAACCAGGTTTGTGGTATAGGTATCGGTGCCTTTAACTACCTTGATTGAATAAGATCCGGGCTGATATACCGGTCCAAAGGCTGCTTCTCCCAGCATATTGGGAGATTTGGGAACTTTTGGAGGCTCCATGGCTGTCGGGATCTGAACAATGTTAATTCCCTTACGGTTGCCGGCAGGGAGTTTTTTCAGGAATTTGCCATTTGAATCATAAATTTCCAGATACATCTCACCGAAAACATGTCTTTTCTTCAGATAATAGCAGATACTGGCCGCACCGGATGGATTGCGGCCGATGAATTCAGCATCGCTTCCAAAATCCTGTAATCCTGTTTCAGAGGTAAAGTAGTAGGACCTGACAGGCAGAAAAGCAAAGTCCTGCGAAAGAACCGGCTGAGTCAGGTTTCTCAGAGCGGTTAGATCATCTATAATAATGATTCCCCGTCCATGAGTAGCCAGAACCAGGTCATTTTTAACCGATTGGAAAGCCATGTCATAAATACCGGTTTGCGGAACCTTGGTTTTAAACCGAACCCACTCTTTTCCATGATTGATACTGATAAAAAGGCCTGATTCAGTACCGAGGAAAATAAGATCTGCATTGACCGGGTCCTGTTTGATCACATGGCAAAATCCCTCAATGGTCGGAGTTGCCAGTGATTTCCAAGTCTTTCCGAGATCATCCGTGTAAAACACAAAAGGTTTCAGATCGCCGTTGCGGTGGGCATCAACGGTGATCCAGGAAGCATTCTTATTATAATGATCAGCATCGATGTGGGAAATGAAAGCCAGCGGAGGCAGTCCCTGAACAGCATCATTGAGTTTATTCCAGGATTTACCGCCGTCGGTTGTCAGTTGGATGTTTCCATCGTCGGTGCCAGCCCAGATAATGTTCTCATCCAGAGGCGATTCGTCGATTGAAAAAATCGTGGTATTGTTTTCAGCAGTACTGTTATCGATTGTCAGGCCACCGGATTGCTCCTGTTTCTGACGGGTCGGATCGTTAGTGGTGAGGTCGGGAGAGATTCGTTCAAACGAATCCCCTTTGTCTTTGGAGCGAAAAACATATTGAGCGCCAACATAAAGCCAGCCTGATTTTTCGCCAAAAACCACGGGGGTATTCCAGTTGAAGCGCAGTGCGCTGGTGCCTTCATCGGGGAATGGTTTGATATATTTGCTTTCACCCGTTTTATGGTTTGTACGGGAGATCCTGCCGCCCTGATACTGAGCATAGGTAACATCGGGATCAGTTGGATCACCATAAGCGTAGAAACCATCTCCGAAACCGATATTTTTCCAGTCAGAATTCCTGATTCCCCCGGATTTCCTGGAAGGGGCCATCCAGGAACCATTATCCTGCAATCCTCCGTAAACATTATAGGGTTCTTTTTGATCGACGCTTACATGATAGAATTGCGACACCGGCAGATTCTGAACGAACCGCCAGGTGTTCCCCTTGTCGGCAGAGATGTATACCCCGCCATCTGTTCCCATATATATCAGGCGGTTATCCACCGGACTGATCCAGAGTGCATGGGTATCGCTATGATAGGCCCCTCCGCTGACTGATGGATTCTGGAAAATCTTTCCACCATTGGAACTGACCCATAAAGTAAAACCGGGCTTATAGATACGTTCTGATTCAACCGGGTCGGGTACGAGCAGGCTGAAGTAAAATGGCCTTTCGCCGGCCATGGTTTGATCGCTCATCTTTTCCCAGGAGGATCCCTGGGTGGATGAACGGTAGAGAGCTGATTTATCCGATTCAACAAGTGCATACAGATAGTGGGGGGCGATCGGTGAAACGGCAACAGCAATTCTGCCAAGGGTTTCATTGGGGAATCCGTTGTGAATTTTATTCCAGGTTGCTCCGCCGTCGGTTGATTTATAGAGCGCGCTTCCCGGGCCGCCGGAACGAAAAGTATAAGCCTGCCGGCGAAAATCCCACATGGAAGCATAGATCAATGAAGGATTCTGAGGATCCATAGCCATATCGGCACAACCGGTTGATGGATTGACGTGCAGTAATTTTGTCCAGGTTTTGCCTCCGTCGGTCGTTTTATAAACGCCCCGATCCTCGCTGTCACCCCAAAGTGCACCAAGCACGGCAACGTAAACAATATCAGGATTTGAAGGATCGATCAGAATCCGCCCGATCCGTTCGCTTTTTTCCAGGCCTTTGAACTCCCATTTGTCGCCCCCGTTTGTTGTTCGATAAATTCCGGTTCCGACAGAAACACTGTTGCGGACCCAAACCTCACCGGTGCCTACCCAAACGGTATCCGGGCGGCTCTGATCAATCGTAATGGTTCCGATTGATTGGGTGTAATCATCAAAAACGGGTTTGAATGTGGTTCCCTGGTTCAGCGACTTCCACACGCCACCACCGGCGGCACCCACCCAAACGATATTCGGATCTTTATTTTCTGCGGCAATGCAGGAGATCCGCCCGCTCATTTTAGCCGGTCCAATCTGCCGGCCCTGGATATCTCCGAAGGTGGCATCGGTCACTTGGGCCGACAAAGAAGAGATACTAGCAATTGATAAAAGACTGATGATGAGAAACTTGAGACTCATGGGGGAGATGGTTAGAGGTGAGAGGTTATTTGGTTGGTTTTTCGAAAAGGGCTTTGTCGAGGTCGGGATTGATTTCGACTTTATCCGTTACGATAGTCATCACTACCTGTCCGTTCATCTTGGTGTCAACTTTACCCGGTATGGCAATGCCTTCTACCTGCATGTAATTGCTGTAGTAAGTATCAGTTTCGGTTTCATTACCCTGCACTTTGACTTTTGTGTTGGAACGAATCATCATATACGAATCACCGTCGAGGTAGTAGGTAAAAGCATCTCCATCTTTGGTCACCAGTTTAACTTTAAAGCAGGATGTACCTTCCATATCTTCCTTGCCCTCAAGGGTTGCGGTGTAACCTTTGTCTTTCCAGTTCCAAAGCATACCATCGATATCAGCCGAGTATTTCATCGATTTCAACTCGTCTTCTGTGAATGGCTGAGGTTCTGTAACTCCTGCAAAAGGGTTGAGGCTCCATCCTTCTTTGCCATTATAAGTTTGAATAAATGATAATCCCTGAAAAGTGCCTTCCACGCGGAAACAATCGGGCCGTTTTGACATCTGGATAAATGGTATTTCCATGCCTTGGGTAACCATTTTCCCCGTGGTTTTTATCGAGTTAACTTTCAGGAGTTTGTCCTGACCGATGGCTGAAAAGTGCTCTTTCAGAACGTCATCAAGTGACTGAGCAGAAAGAAAAGTGCCGGAAACCAGCATCAAAACGGAGAAGAGGATAGCGAGTTTTTTCATATGTTTGAATTTGTAATTTTTATAAGACAAAAATAGAGGGAAATTGTTACAAAGATAGGAGAAAAGGGGCCATGTTACCTTAGCCTGCCTCAAGTACCTCCCCCAACCCCCTCCTTCATAAGGAGGAACCAGGGGGAGGTACTTGGGGCTGGCGGAGGTAATGGCCGGCCTGCCAATTACCGCTTCCGCAGCAGCGCTGTAATCATGCTCCCCAACGCCAACAGCAGCACCAGCCCTGCCACAATAAATGCCCATGAATTTACCTTCCGGCTTTCGGCGGTCATGGTATAATCTTTGAAAAAGAAGTCGTAATAGGT
>JBBAAF010000065.1:0-20289 GCA_041658425.1 Bacteroidales bacterium
GCCCAAGCCTCAACAGCCCCCTGGATAATAAAACATACATTATCAACCTGACCATTGTTATCATTGTCATAGTCGAGTCCGGTTGCCTCAATTTCTGGTTTGAGTGCCTCCGTAGCAGTCTTCAACAAAACCATCTCCCGATCGGTCCATTCTGCTTCAGTCTGATAACCAATGGGATTTGTTGTAATATTATACTTGCAATAGTAATTCCTGGGATGAGAATCCTGATAGGAAACCACCGTAGATCCCGTGGTTCCCGGATAAAAAGAGGTACTGATGGCCAGCTGGGTACCGGATACTTCTTTGAAATATTCACCCATCGAAACACCAACTGTTGAATTAAAAGCTGAACTATAAGCAGATGGGGAACTGGTGTATTCGGCTTGATCACTAAACCGGATAAAGATTACAATATTGTTAATGGAACCGGTTGTATTAAAACCAGATGAACCTTTCAGGTTAGGAATCTTGTACCGGTCTTTGCTCAAACGGAGAATTTCCTCCGGATCGAGGTTCAGCCCCGGCTGAAGTCCCGCTTCAGCGGGATTCACCTTGCCAGCAATAAATGAAGTAGCTACCAGCTTGCTGCCCGACTTAGCAGCGTAAACATAGAAACCCGTGACCGGATCCTGAATAATCGTGAAATTATTGGCATCATGCAACCAGTTATGATATTCATCCCCCGTAGCATAACATTGAAGGATCGTACCATCAGGCTGTTTAAGCGTTTGCGGGACATTGGTTAAATAGGCAGCCTGAAGTGGCAGCTGAAAAATCAATGCAATCACAAAAACAGCGATAATAATTCTTTTCATCTTTAATTTTAATCGTTCTTCACCAGCTTACCCTGAGCGTTAAGAACACCGGTCAGCTGAAAGAGGTATACGCCGCTTTTAAGATCCTTTAAATCGGTGCAATGAATAATGGTGCGACCTGCCTGAGCAGGGTATACCCTGGAAAGCATCTGGCGGCCGGTAAGGTCATAAACTGTAAAGGTCAGGTTACCAGCCTGGACACAATAACCTTCCAGCCAGACATCGTCAGAAACCGGATTAGGCCAGATATGGGCACCGGCATCCATATAATTTGATTGAACATTGCTTCCCCCGTTTACCTGGATCGTGAGTTCCTTATAATTGCTGATCCCGGTCCAATCGGTGACTTTCAATGGTAAAGTGTATGAACCGGACTTGTCAGGTGTTCCATGCAAATCCCCGTTGCTCCCCAAACTCAGCCAGGAGGGCCAATCCTGCAATTCAAGGCTGAAAGTGGTGTTTATCTTTAGGCCTGAATTATTGTGGTTCATAAGATAATAATCCAGGTTATTCCCCGCAGATATTCCTGATATCCATGATATATCGGGGGAAGTATTCACATTCCCATAATAAAACCAGATCTTTCCATCAGGAAGGATTTTTGTCGCAAATTCCACCGGCTGGTGACCTTCAGGTTCGTTAGTTGCATGCCAGCGGATAACCACTGCAGCAGCTGAAGCCTCAAAGGTTACCTTATTGTTCGCATCGGGATAATAGAGGGTGCTAAAGAACGGAAATACACCGCTATTCTGATAAAACCGCAGGCGATTGTCAATTACATAAGGATAATTCACCAGATTCTGCCCCATCACGATACCTCCATCAGTAAGAACGGTAATCTGGTTATAGTTTGCCCCATAAAATTGAAACGAAAAAGGCAGGTCCATCACCCGGGCCGAGATACCTGGTTCAGTAAAGACCTCGGTACCTCCAACAAAATCAATGGTTGATGCATCTGATTTTTCAACAAACTGATTGGCAGGATTTGTATAACGGTATGGTCCGGTAGTTCCATCGGCCTCAAGCTGATAGCGATATTCAAGCCCGACTTGAGCATCAGGCAGTTCTTCAGTGATAATAACAGGCCGGTTTACCCTTGTATTTATTGGCACCGAAAGCCGTGTAACCGCATTCCTTACGATGGGCACTATTCCATCGGTACCGACAAACTCATTTGTACCATTGGAATAATCCATTACCGAAAAACTCTCTACTTTACCGGAACCCAAAGCATCCGTGGATTTCTGGATTACTTCAAGGAAAATTTTGGCCTGGCCGTTTTCCGGGATATAATTCATCAGGGGGGTGATATCCAGCCCAATTTCAATTAGATCCGAGTTGACACCTGAAAAACCCTGCATCGGCAGGGTATCACCCTGATAATTAAAACAGGGGAAATCCATTACTCTATCGGGGTCATGTGCGTCGAGATCGGATGAAACACCGACCTGGATTTTGATCCGGTTACGCTGGTTATAGCGTATCTTGGCTTTAACGGTCAGCAACGGATCATAGGTTTTTTTGGGCTTAACCACCATAGCGGCATTGTTCCAGATACCCCCATCCTTGGTGTTTTCAGCTAACAAGCGATACATTACCCATAATTTACCGGCATTGTAATACGACCCCCAGGAGTTAACTACCAGCATGGCACCAATCTCCCAATCCTTCATGGTAACATTACCATCGCCGTTGATATCGATATTATTCGTATACCGGCCGTCGCCATTTACATCATACCGCACTGAATCATTCCAGCCCACAAAGGTCATGGCATGGCCCACATACGGACCGTATTTGATTACGATATACTGACCCTCCTCTTCCAATCCTTTGTCCAGCGGGATCTGAGGTATAACCATGTCGCCCGATCCGATCTGAAAATTGGCCAGGCCGCCAATCTGTGAACCGTTCAGGTGATCGTTTATCCAATGCTTAAGGGTAAGCAACCCCTCGGGATTTCCGACATCAATGGCAAAAACCTCATCCACCCGATTTTTCATCCCCCGGTAATACTTGTCGTAACCCGTCATCCAGATCTGTGAATTCTGGCTGTAAGCAGAAAAATCAGGATTTCCCGGAATTCCGTTGGATTTCACCAGGTTCCAGCTATCAAAATAGGAAACCCCATTTGAACCATTACCGTAATTAAGGAGATTATACACTGCCATCGGGCTATACTGATTCTCCGTTAACGAAGAATTCAGGTTTCTGAGATAATTGATCTCATAAGTGAACATTGTCCAGATTGAACACGCTTGATTACAGTTCCATACCTCTTGGTTATAAATTCCCGAAAAGTAAATAACCCGGGAATTATCCTTTTTTGCCGGTAATGGCCTCGAGGCATATCCTGCCGGTAATGTTAGCCTGGGCAAACTATTCAGCGCTGCATCATCTGAACTTATGACACTTACCTCTGCCTGCTGTCCGAACAACCCGGCAAAAGCACTCATAAGTCCCAACGAAACGAATAAACTTCTCGTTTTCATAAAAAATTGATCAAAAAGCAATATTAAGATGTTTTGACTATTTCGGTGCCGGTTGGGTCGGAATAATTTAAAGACCGTAACTTTGTCATTGGCCGCAAACCGCCTAAGGGATTTCTTGATCCGATGGAAAAGCTCATGAAATATGATAATGTCATCAGCTTTTCTAACGGAAATGCAATATTAATGCTCTCGCAGGATCGGGCAGGATCGGCCCGAGGTCCTAACGTGGATTATGAAATAGCGGATGAAGCCCTCACCCTGAACAAGGAACGTTACGACCAGGAAACATCCCCGAAAAACCGAGGCAACGAGGAACTCTGGGGTAGATCCGCACGTCGTCCGATCGAATGGCACCATGGGTTCCACTACGTATCATCCATGCCTCACTGTATTGAGCAGAAATGGCTCACTGATTTTGGTAAATACTATGAAGATGAACTCGGTATTCTCATCTTCTCGATCTGGAACCGGATCGTAAAAATGCAACTCGAGCTGATTCCTGCCTGGTACGCCAAGAACCTTGAATTATTCAAAAACATACTTCTGGAAATCGCCCGGCTTCGCCACCAGATGCTGCCGGCCACTTCCAAGGATGGTGTGCTATTTACAATGGCCAACGCTTTCGACAACATCGAAAACGTAGGAATGTCTTATATCGTAAGGGAATACGAAAAGCAAACGCTCCTAACCTTCCTGGTGGAAATCATGAACATGGTGGTCGAAAAAGTGGAAGACTGCTATTATCAGCTTGATGAGCAGAAACATGTCTATTTCTCAGCAACGAACGATTCTTACATTCGTGACTTAGCGGAGAACACAGACTGGAACTTCGATAAGCTCGCTGCAGTTGATTCCCGGCAGGACTCGGATTGCGATCCTACCTCACCATTAGAAGTGTCATCGGATTGGGGATCGAAGATTTGTTTGCTATCGGTAGGGCAGGAGCGTCAGTTTGATTTCGTTACAAAGCAGACAATGCCCACCGATAATTTCATCAATGAATTCTTTGTTAAGCCCGACACATCAAGCGATGTAATGATACATGAACTTGTGGATCAGTTTACCGAGTTACTATTGCAATCACATTGATAAGACCGTATTCTTCTATCGTGATCGCTACGGCGATTCCCGGAACCCAAGCGCTAAGAACGCACGATCCTATAATGAACAGGCGATCGCACGATTAGAGAAGGCAGGTTGGACAGTCATCTCCAGGACTCACCGTGGGATGGAACCACCACAACATGAGAAGTATCTGCTATGGGCGAACATCCTGAAAGGTGCCGATCCGTCCTTCCCTTCCATCAGGTTCAACGGGTAGAAATGCAAGTACACCCTGATATCCATAAACAATACACGTGTGATCGACAAGGATGGTAAGTTCACTAAGGACAAACGATCCGAACGCAGAACCTCCATCCTGCCTGAAGAAGCGACCCACTTCTCGGATGCCATTGACAAACGTATTTGGACAAAGTATGGTCGTCTCCTGACATGGGACTCATCGTTCATCCCCGCCCGCCTTTAAAGCCAACCTAGTAATGCGGTGATGGCGATCGCCATAGGTCGGGGTGGCAGTTACACTCTGAACGCTCGAGGATCGAGCGTTGATTTTTTTCGCAGTCCTTTCGTTTAAAGGGAGAAAACCGAAGGGAAAAAGAAACCGGCCTTTATAAAGAATTCTTATATTTATCTTTTCAGACTCATTAAAATGGACGCAGTGACCACAATTAAATGGGATACTTACCATACAAACAGTATTCGATGCGAAAACTTGATTCGATATTCCAATAAGGATCGCCTTGTCAAATTTCTAAAGACTAGTGAGTTATATTTTTCAAGGTTGGACCAATTCGATGATCAATTAGAAGGTGTTACTACTTATCATGCAATGATCATGCATACAATTTATCTTTTGGAAAACGACCGGAAGTTGAATTCTTACCTTTCCGAGGAACAAAAGACATTAGCCCTTAATAGCCTCCGTGATTCTTTTGCCGAGATGAAAAAATTTCTTCAATCTTCACCCCGAGGCAGAGCCTCGAGGAATTCTCTTGATTAAATATCAACTTAATATTAGTTACCAAATAAAATAAGTATGAATAAAATAATATTTGTTATATCAATTATGTTCTTTTACTGCAATTTAATGGGGCAATCTGGCCCGCCCAATGACAAAAATTGGCAAATTGTCAGTGCTAAGAGTGATGATTTTACCACATTTAATACATCCTTATGGAATAAAATGCAAGGAAGCGGTTATGGAAAAGAATACATAACCCCCAATAATGTAAGTGTCAGCAATGGGAAATTGAATTTAATAATAAGTTATTCTAACCCAACCTATTATTCAGGAGGTGTTGTATCAAATAACTTTGATTATTCCTATGGATATTTTGAAATTTACGCCAAGCTTCCTGGTAGGAATTACAATGGACAACCATGTGGACAAGGCTTTTGGCCTGCATTCTGGACATACTATGAGACTCACACCGGAAGCTATCCAACTCCATGTTGGATTATATTGGATGAAATAGATATTTTAGAACCTAACGGTTATCAATATAGAGATGCTCAAACTAATGTCGTCGGTGTTCATGATGAGCTAGGTTCTTGTTTAAGAGATAAAACAGATAATAGTCAATTGGATAATCTTCCAACCCTTTTTAATGGTTATCATAAATTTGCGGCCGAATGGGTACCTGGAAAAGTATTTTTCTATTTTGACGATGTTCTATTTCATTCATACTATAGTGATCATGTACCAGAATACTCTCAAAGGACTCAATTTAATGTTGCAGTTGCTGCTGAGGACACTCTGCCAATATTAACATCATTACCTGATACCATGAGGATTGACTACTTTCGATACTATGAATTAGTCTCCCAAGATATGAATGATGAATTAATTACTGTCTATTCCGATATTACGAATTTTGATTATGCTGTTAAAAGGTCCATTACTATTGGAACAGGAGGAAGTAATATTTCTTTAGTATCGGGTGACAATGTCATATTTCGTGCAACTGATTATCTGAATATCCTCGGAGCGTTTACTGTCCCAACTGGTAGTGAATTCTTTTTTATTCCCACTGAAATCAATTAAACAATTAAATTTAAAAAAAATGAAAACAATTTTTAAGTTATTATTGACAGCATTATTATTATTATATGCAATAACCGCAAATGCACAATTGAAAGTTCAAAGCGATGGAAAAGTTAGGATCGGCGGTGGTACCGTTACTCCGGGTGCTCCTTTGGAAGTTCAAGAATCCAATAAAACAACGGAATTGCGAGTCCTAGCAACAACAAATAATGATGCAATTATTTGGGGTGCGAATCTTACATTTGCTTATGGGTTCGGTGTTGGTGCGGATGGGAAAGGATACATTTGGCAAAATGTTAACAACCGTGTTCCGATTATTAAGTTTGAGAATAACAAAACGATGTTTGACGTGGGCAATTACGATGTTTGGATTGATTACAATGGTGGTGGTCCAACTATAAGACCATCTACTACAAATACTGGTTATTTGGGTACAAGTTCTTATATGTGGAATGCAGCTTACTTTAGTAATCTTTATCGAGTGAATGAATATATTTTATCCGACAAAAAGGTAAAATTTAATATTAAACCCATCACATCTCCGCTTGCCACTTTATTAAAACTAAACGGAGTAACATTTGATTATACCGCTGAAGCCTTTGGTTCAACTGATTCCGAATGCCGAAGAGAACTGATTAAGCAAGGTAAAAACCGCTTGGGATTTATTGCACAAGAAGTTAAAGAAGTACTCCCAAGTTTGGTTATTCATAATGATTCCACGGATTTGAATTATATCAATTATGACGGTATAATTCCAATTCTTGTTGAATCAGTTAAAGAGCTGGACGGTAAAATTCATGTTGGAGACAGTGTGATTCAATCTTTAGAGGAACGGATACAGGAGCTCGAAACCGAGCTGAGTCAATCAAAAATGAGTGAAATTAACACTTCAGAATTAAAAAGTGACGAATCTATTTTATATCAGAATAGTCCAAATCCTTTCAATAATGATACTGAAATTCGTTATAGGATAAGTGATTCCGCAAATCGGAGCGTAATAAACTTATATAACCTTCAAGGAATTCAGATTAAATCATATACATTAAATACAACTGGAGCATCAAGTTTGTTAATTCACAGTAATGAACTTCAACCAGGTCAATATCTGTACACCTTAATTGTTGACGGCAGGGAGGTTGGAACTAAAAAGATGATACTTACCAATTAGATTAATATTTTTGTAATTTTGAACCATCCCAATAATTGGGATGGTTTTTTTATTATTATACACGATGAGAAACAAGATTTTTGAGTATTTGTGGATTCCTATCGGAATTGCATCCTTTTTCCTGTACTCATCTCAATTCTTTCCATTACTGAACTCTGATGATGCGCTTAATATTCTCATGATCAAGGATCTCAGGTTACCTCAAGATTTATATGCCTGGGGACAAGATCGGGGAGGTTCTTTAATACCTCTTGTAGGATGGCCTCTCCATCATCTTCTTGGTTTATCAGTCGTATTATCTGAATCAATCGTCCACTTTCTCATACTCTTTATTGGATTCTGGTTTTTGTCCCGATGTTTGATGTCAAATATGAGCAAGATAATTTTGGCTATTATATGGTTCTTCCCAACTTACTGGTTCTTTAGCCTAATACGGTTTCCATTTGGTATACAATATTCCTTAATAGGTGTTGTTGTCTATTTAGTTTTTATTCAAAGAGATGACCAAGCAAACGGTAAGTTTAAAATGAGTAGTCTGGTCATAGTAATTTTTATGCTTTCCCTGGCCCTTTGGGTCTCGGACCTTGCCTTGACCAGTATCCTAGCCTTAATATTTATATTTGTTTATCCGACGATAACTAAAAAGGTTGAAATTCAGCAAGTTTTGAAGTGGCCTGGACTGTTCATTACACTTGGTGGAGTTACATTAACTGTAATATTTATTCTATTCGCTAAGAATCATGCAATTAGAACGGAGTTCTATAACGAATCTATTGTTAACAGTTTCCATAATATTGTAAATTCGATAACCATATTAATAAAATCTCTTTGGAATATCCTGAATTTCAGAAAAGAAACCTGGATGTTAAGTGTTTTCGGAATTATGGTAATAACATTGATTCCCATACTCCTCATATTAAGGCCCAAGGTTCTAAGAGAACAGCTAAATGTAGCGAAATTCTTTCTTTTAGACAGTTTTATATTGTTGGTAGTTATTATTCTTTCACATTGGGCTTATTTAAATGACGATTCACGAAGGTACTTTTCCGGGATATATGTTGGGTTATCTGTTGTTATCCTGTTGGGCATCGAGAATCTTACAGGTCGAAAGAAAAACATGATACAGGTTTATGCTCTCATTATCGCAATCTTCGGCGGAATGGGGAGTATTCATTACCTAAAGAATGTGTATCCTAAGAGCCTAAAGCCAATGATAAATGTGGTCGGAGAGCTTAAGTCTTTGGGTGAAATAGGAATAATCGGTGAATACTGGAACTCATACATTTCAGCTTGTTCCGATCCTGATAAAATTGCTGCGACTACGCATGATGGATGTTTTAACCGTAATCCAAGCCAAATTCAAGAAGTCTTCTCAAAACCCAGGCTGTACATTATTAAAGACATGTGGATGAATAAGTTTTCGGATTCTTTAGTGCAATATGGATACTTACTACGTCGGAAAGGTGACTCTATAAACCTTGCGAATTGTATGATCAATGAATATGAAAGAGTACCACGAATTCAGCGTTTCAACCCTACTGATCTAATGACGATAAAAGGTCAAGCCAAAACTGATTCATTGTCAGGCAAAACCATTGTATATGCGGATTCAAATTGCCTTGAGTGCAAGTGGAAGCATTTAGTTTATGGTCCTGGTATTTCATTGGGTATAGGCAAATTCGAGATTGGGTTTTATATTCGTATTGAGGATATTATAGAAGGAAAAAATATTGCCGTTATTGATGTAACCGCGGATTTTGGAAAGACTAAAATGTCGAATAACATCATAAAACCCGAGAATGTCAAAGTTGGAGTTTATCAGTATTATTGGCTTAATTTTGAAAATATTACTCCACAGAAAGACATGGAATTCAGAATTTTGTATTTGGGAAATTCCTCCATTTATTTTGATCATCTGATACTCAAGGAGCGAATGTAAAGCTTGATTAAGGTATAAATTACCATGAACTAGTGATGTATAAAAATGGCAATTAGTAAAGAATGTGACTTTGTATTTCTAATTCCCGAATTCTTCCTTCATGTTTTTAATTGTCAAAAGGCTAACGTTCAATTACTACATCTTCAGCTTATTTCCTCGCCAAGTTATTGATCGCATCCCGGAATAGTCAAGGGCCGGGGCCTTTCAGGTTCTTTCAGTTGCCAGGCAACTGACCCTAACCCTTGACAGTAATCCGGATCTGCTCAATGGTATCTGCTCGAAATTAACCGGCGAGCTAGATGCCATCACGATTCCCAAAGGCATGGGTAAATCCTCTTGTTACAATTCACAGATCATGATCCGGACTTCTGGATTCAATTGAAAGGGCATAACGCGGGAAGGCCCCTTAGAGAAAAGATCCCCAATTCCATCGGCGTAAAAACTAATCCGGACATCCTGTTGCCGGATTTTTTGTTTTATACGGTTCAGTAGCTTTTTTCGGTAGATGCTTTCAAACCATACCTGAAAGGATCGGTCGTACCCTTCTTTACTCAGAATAGCATTCTCAGGGTCCTCTTTAGTCACTGGCACGCCATCAGCCAAATGCAATCCGCAGGGCAGCGGTCAGCAGTATGAAAAAAGTATATTTCCTGACCTCCTGCCATTATAACCCGGCCGGGATGGATTCGGCTCCGCTTTGCCTGGTCTGGGTTGCCCGCGCTGATGACCATACAAATGTGGTCAGTAGAGTTTATCGATCCTTCGACCTTCCCAAAATGCTGAATCTTGCATATCGGCTGGCTTCGGAAAGGAATCTGATTGTTTCGGTACTATCTGCCGATCCGTTCATTGAAGAGATGCATACCATGGTACCGGCCAAGTCCGGATGAAAAGAACCTTCGGGCTTTTTTTCTTCTTAATATGACCTTGTTACCGGCCTGATCCTTGACATGGCTCCACAGGTTGAGTTCAGACTAGTTTTCTTTCCAAATGGTTTCTTGTTGGAAAGGTTTGTGATTACTGATTTAATTGCGCGATGGTTTAGTTCCGCATCGGGGGTTGGGCGGAATGTTAATCAAGGGTTTCCTTTAATGCATTGCCGGGTTCATCGGGCACTTTCTGCTGTCCTTCCAATTTTTCCTGATCTTCCCCGAATGATTTTCTCCGTTTTCATAGCCTGATTTATTTACAAATCGCGGGCTAAGCTATTTCCGGTTATCTGAAGCTGTCTTTTACTGATCCATGGATTTTCCCGGCATATCCTCATTTCTTACATACATTCCGGTATTCCAGTTCCTCTTTGGTTTACTCCGTCTATTAGAACCTGTCTGGCAAAAAATTAAAATTTATCGCTATGACAACGTACACAATCAACCCGAAAGTAGAAAAGAAAGTGACCGATTATGAAGCCGACTTTTACCAGCACGCCACCGAACTGAAATCTGAGATTTCAGTATCTGATCATCGCAACCCTGAACTCAGTTTCGATGACATGAAAGAACTCTTTCAGATGCTGGAATTGGGCCTTGATTTTGACGAACTTAAAAAGTAGCACCAACGGGGCCGAAAGCAATATGCGTTGGTTTACCCTGGAACCTGACGACCAACCGTCAACGCGGAATCCTAACGGTGGATATGAAAGGAGAGAAAACCGGACATCCTTACCCGGTGGGTATAGACCATATCCTGGAGTTCAACAGGAAGGAGGTAATCCTATAATGCCAGAAATCCTGTTCAATAGCGAAGGGATAACGTTGATCGCTTACGATAGCCGATTTATATCGACCACAACCGGGGTATCCGTTGAGAAACTAAAGACCACCAGCCCAGTGCATCCCTTGGATGAGAAAACTACTGTCGGGGATCTTTCGGTTAGTACCTGGGGAGACGGGAACGACTTCCCGAATTTTGCACTTGAACTGATCAATAAAACAGGGGTGCTGAATACCGGTCTTAAGTTCCTGCGTAACCTGGTTCTTCGTTACATTTAGGGAAGCATTACCCGGTTTGAGATAAGATCACCTTCCTCCGCAGTAGCTTAAAGCCAGCCCTTCCATACATCTGCCGTTTTATAGTCTTTATTCTATTTACATGACCTTCAACAGTATTACTCCAAGGCATTCACATACCGTTTTCTACAGCTTGAATATCTCTTAATAAGCCATTGGCAAAACTTCTTAAGCCTGCTAACTTGTGTTTTGAGCGCATTATGAAGTTAATCCATCTTTTAATGTTGCCACTGCCTCTTTTGAGCATAGTTCTAAAAATCTGGACCAACTGCGTTCTTCCGCCAACCAAATAAAAATTGACTTATTTAGCTGAATATCAAATAATTTTATCATTTTTTAACGAAAGGGGATTTCCCCAAATTTGACGAAAAACCATATTTGGCCTATAGGTCGTAATGTATTGTATATTATTAATTTAACTCAGAGGCTTCCCTGATTATTCCCATCTTCCTCATCAGGAATGTAGCGTTAAGGTTTTGGCTGACTCCGGGGTAAAGCAGTTAGTCAAATCTCAAATGATCGCCTTCAGTGATGACTTCAAAACAGAGGTTAGACAATTTCCCGGGATATTCGGTTTCCAGCTTTCCGAGCTCGACATCGTGGGTGGCAATCAAACCGGATGTTTCCAGATCAATCAGGCGCCGGATCAGAGCAGGCGGGTCCGGCTGATTACCAAACTGATTGGGAGCAGGAAGTACAGGAAACAGGCAGGCGGGCATGAAAACGACAAGAAAGCCGGAAGAAAATACGGAAGAACGAAAAGAAGTGATACGCAGAGGGTGATGATTGAATTGATCCAGATGGCGATGGTGTAGAAGCGGATTTTGCTGAATCGGTCGGGCGCCTCAAGCCATGATCGAACATTCCGGCTATGCTCCTGCTCCCAGTCAGATTCCCTGGCCGTTACCAGAAAATCCTGCCTCCAGGGAACCTTGGTTTTTAACTCTTTGGCTGCTTCCTGGCGTAAACGGATCTGATTGGCATCGGTGCCCGGATGCAGCAGCCGTATCACCAGTTTCTCTTTACCCAGCGGCGTGGCAACCCGGTTGACCAGTTGGTAAATGCTGCGCTCGCCGAAAATATCAAGATCAAAGCTGTATTCATGGTGGTAATCCATGAAATTCGATCCCGGATTAAAAGCCGAGAAATCTCCTTGCAGTGCTTTTATCTCATCCTCATTAATCTTAATCAGAATCTGTTTATAATTGATTTTTCGCTGGATAACGACCGCCTTTTTCACCAGGTAAAGGAATCCTGCAAGCAGCATCATCGACAATATTAGCAGGAGTGAGCTTTTCAGTTTAACTGAAAGATAAACCAGCAAGGACATCAAAACAAACATCACCATCCTGCCTGCCACTATCTGATTGGATTTCGTTTCCAGCTTCTTTCTTTCAGCCAGGAACCGGTTAATCCGCAACTGATATAAAGTTGACAATTCTTCAGGATTCATAACCTCTTAACCTATAATCTTTTAACCACTAATCTATTCATGGCTATAGCGGGATCGCCCCTACTACCTCTCGCAAAATTAAAAATTTGGCACTCTTTTGGATCGGATTGATCATAAAGCTAAAATTCAGGAACGGTTTTAAGTATGAAGATATTTTTGTATTTTAGCAGTAATTTATTTGTTAATAATATAACATTAATTTAATAAGGAGGAATCTATGTTAACTAAATTTTTATCCTTGGTGCTGGTTTGTGGCCTGTTTTTGGCTGTGGCTCCAGCCAGTGCTCAACAGAAAGAGTACATCGGAGCCGCAAAATGCAAAATGTGTCACAATAAGCCACCGCAGGGCGAACAGTACAACAAGTGGGCTGCAAGTCCGCATGCTAAGGCTATGCAGGTTTTGAAGGGTGATGAATGCAAAAATCCGAAGTGTTTGAAATGTCATTCAACCGCAGCTGGTTTGGTTTTAAGTGATACACAAACCATTACGGTTGCTGAAGGTGTTTCATGCGAATCTTGTCATGGACCAGGCAGTGCTTATAAGACACCAACCATTATGAAAGATATGGCCAAAGCAATGGCTGCTGGTTTGATTATGCCTGATGAAAAGCTCTGCAAGAAATGTCATAATGCTGATAGCCCGAATTTCAAAGGGTTTGATTTCAAAACCTATTCAGCAAAAATTGCTCATAAAAACCCGTCTAAAGGACAATAATCTTCTCCTGTTAAAGTAGCCTCACCTACCAAGCTCCTTTGTTATAGAAACAAAGGAGCTTTTTTTTGTGCCGGCTATTTGTATCCGAACAGCATCGAGTAGATAATAAACCCAACCAGTGCCAGTCCAAAGGCCAGGAAAATAAATCCGAATGTTTTAATAGTATTGAAATACCAGCTTTTAGATTCCTTTTTAACCATAACCTTTTTAAGACGGCCGGATTCTTTCAGTTCTTCATATTCACGAGGCCTGTCTTTCTTGAATTCATCCAACGGAACCAGTCCCGTAAATATGACCGTATCCATCGGGAAAGCATCCGGGCGCAGATGGGTATTGAAAAAGTGAATGGTAAAAATAAATCCCACTGCGAGCAACGCTTCATCGCTGTGAATAATCTGTGCCACATTGATCAGCCAGCCCGGGAATATCCAGGTAAAAATTTCAGGGAACCATAGCACTAACCCGGAAAATCCAATGACAGCAACGCCCCAGAATACAGCCATGTAATCGAATTTTTCCCAGTATGTCCACCGTCCGTAATTGGGTTTGGGGCCTTTGCCGATAAACCATTTGATTGTTGCACCAAAGTCTTTCAGATCCTGCTTGTTAAACATCAGCGAATTTTTACCGAAAACAAACTTGCCGGCAGGAATGCGATTCTTGATCTTAGTCCTGATTAAGGAGAACAGGTGGAAGGTGAAATAGCAAAAAGTGATGAATGCCCCGAACCGGTGAATTTTCCCGGCAATATGAGCTCCGCCCAATAAATTAGCCAGATAATTCGCCCATGCCATGTTTGAAAACTTCAGGATCATCCCGGTTAAGGCCAGCATCAGGAAGCTGAGAATGACGAAAATATGCGTTAGCCGCTGACTTCGCGAAAACCTTCTGACAAAGTATTTATCGATTAAGGAGTCTTTATGCTTCTTCCTTTCCCTCAAGGTTTTAAATGACCGCGGGAACCAGAGAATCAGATGGATTCCGAAAAACGCAAATACCCCTATCAGCAAACTGGTCATTGCCCAAAAAGTATAATACAGAACACCGTACTTCTCCTTGTTATGATGCGTTGCATGAGTTAAATAGCCTGTAAACCTTGTATTTGCATCAGGATGACATTTTTGGCAGGTGGCTACAATATTCACGCTGCCAACCGACGACTTAGGATTATTTATATTCAGGATAGTGTGAGAACCATGACAATCAGAACACTTGGCCGCTTTTGCATACCCGAGTGAATGCGCCTTCCCGTGATAGGTAAGCATATAGGTTTTCGCTGTTTCTTCATGGCAGGTTCCGCATTGCTGCGTAACCTCATTCATGAATTGATCCTCTCCGGTTGATCCAATCACATGCGAAGTATGACAGTTGACACAAGTCGGATACTTTTTCTTACCGCCGTCTTTGGTAATGGCATGATCACTTTTGATGTACTCATCGTAAATACCCTTATGGCAAGTGGCACAGGTTGCCGGAACATTCTTCGCGAAGATGGTGGAAAGTTCATCGGTTTCCTTTAAGATATTGTGCGTCGAGTGGCAATCGGTGCATACTGCACTTACCGTTAATCCCTTTTCAGTCAACCCTTTGCCATGAACGCTTGATGAATAATCAACCAATGTATTCACCTGGTGCAATTCAGCCGTCTTGTTGGCTTTTCCATTGTCGCGGTGACACTGGCCGCAAAGGGTCGGGATATTGGCGCGGTACGTGGGGGCCGTATCATCATACCTCGATTTTGCCTTGTGGGTTCCGTGACAATTAGTGCAATAGGGAGCATTTTTATCTTTCCGCTCATAAGCCTGCCCGTGTCCGCTCCCGGCATACAATGTAGATACCTCAGCATGACAGGCAGAACAATCAATCTTTCTGGCAGTTTCACAAGGCCGCTTCAGATTGGATGATACATCAGAATGGCATTTTACGCAAGCAATGTTTTTATGAACCGAATTTGCCAGATCAGCCTTGTCCACCTTCATCGAAACCAGGGAGTCCCCGACAAGCTTCTGAGCAGTCGTCATTTCATGGCATTTGATGCATTCGCGGTCTGATATGTTGGCTACAATATTTTGAGTACTAACTCTATGCGGGATATGACAAGAGGTGCAGGCAGGGATTGATCCAGGCTTCTCTTCCCATAGTGCCCCTTTAATAATCTTGGTGTGAACCTCTTCAATCTTAGTATGACAGGCCATACAGGTTTTGGCAATATTGTTGGCCGAAATCGTGGAATTCGGACTGGTATGCGGCAGGATTAAGTGATTCCCGTGGCAGTCATTACACGTTGCCGATACAATTAACCCCTTTTTGAATAAGCCAATTCCATGGACATCAGAGCTGTAATTTTCCAGGATATTGTGCTCGGAGATATTATAGATCCTGGCAACCGGTGCCCCTTCGCGATGGCATTTGCCGCATAAAACCGGGATATTCATCTTATAGGTCCGGGATTGAGGATTTGTTCTCGACAAAATTTGGTGATCACCATGGCACTCCTTGCAATCTGGCGCGTAAAGCGATTTCAGCCTTTTGGCTTGTCCGTGAACCCCGGCATCGAATTGTTTTTCAGGTTCGGGATGGCATTTACTGCAGCTTACCGGTTTGAGCCCCTCGGGATGCGGAAACTCCGCGACTGCAGCATCTTCATGGCAGGCAACGCAAGTCAGGTCTTTATGCACTGAACTGCCCATAGATTTTGCGGTAACATACAGAGATAATTTCTTACCATTCTTCTCAATGGATAATCCAGGATCATCGTGGCACATCAGGCAATCTTCATTTGATTGGGCGAAGATTGATAAGTGGCTTGCAATGAATAATATAAAGATAAGGATCGGGGCTTTCCCCGCATGTGTGAACCTCTGTATTACAGACATATCTATAGATTTATTTACCTATTGTTCAAAGTTAATCATCTAAGCATATTCAGATGCGTCAGAGTTCAATTTCTTTTGTCCTATCTGTCGCTTTTTCAGAGTGATATTCCAGTTTCAGCTTACCTTTTCCGGATACCAGGAACTGATATTCCAGCCGTCCGAAGGAGGGGATCTGGAAAAATTGGATTTCGGGTCCGGCAATTACCCGGGTGTTTTTTCCATCCAGTTTCAGATAATCCATTGGGTTGATTTTTAGGCGCACCGATTGGTAAGTGATCGATGAAACTGCCTTGGAATTGGTCAACCTGACCTTAATGCGGTAAAGATCCTTTCCGATTTTTTCCTTTTCAGAAACCCCCATACTGATCTGCGGCAGGTTGAATGCACTCACAAACACGGCCATAGCATTGCGATGTACGAGGTCCATCAACATAAAGGGCTGGGGCAACCGGGAATTGAATTTACTCCATCCTTAGATTTCAATATTGCCGTACAGCGGGTGTTTATAAGGTTTCCAATTGGAATACATCGCTCCGTTGGTGAGGTAGACGTTGAACTTGTTGATCCGCTCGGTCGACCGTTCGTCCATATCATCATTCCAGGGCCTCAAATTACGGCCATCCACGGCCAGACCGGCTGTCAGAAGGGTTCCAGGAATTTGCGGAAATAGTATTTTCATGTTTACAGGATTAGGTAACCCTTTCGGGCCTGGAAATTTACATAACTCAGGCAAAGGAAAAAACCTTAAAACTGTAGAGACGCATAATTATGCGTCTCTACGGCCCCCACACTCCAAACTCCTGCTTGCTTGCCTACTGCCTACTGCATACTGCCTACCCCCTACTTTCGGATTCAGATTCATCCTCATGGTATCCTGTCAGCATTGCCTTATAATGATCGGTTGGCTTTTTCCCCATTGTTGCAACATAGAGATGAATCAGCAGAAAAATCGATACCGCAAATCCGCCCAGGGTGTGCAGAAAATCTGTAGCTGCAAATCCATTGATTCCCAACCACTCTTCTACGATTATATCCGGGAACAACAATGCCCATCCGGTCGCAAAAATCATCGGAAGGAAGAAATACATAACCACTGCATAAGTGACCTGCTGCAATGGGTTGAATTTCCTGGCGCTGCCGATCGGAAAAGGAATCTCCTCCTTTTTAAAAACTCCGATCGTATAATAATACATCTGCTTCCACAAACGCTGACGGAATCCTTTAAACTGGATCAGGTAATTGACTCCGTTACCGGTAAACAGGTTTCCGAGAAAGAAAATCACGTAACTCACCGTTAGTAATACTCCCGAGATGTTGTGCATCGATACGGCCAGATCAAAACGGATTCTGGTTGCATCGGGACTGGCAAAGTGCATGCTGATTCCCGAAATGATGAGGATCAGGCAAAGCAATGCATTCGTGACATGCCACAGCCGGATCCAGATCGGATATAGATATACTTTTCCGCTCATATTACTTCTTGATTATTCGGATTATGGTATGAATTGCTATGCCCATAACGGCAAGGGCCAATATAGCCAAACTGATCAGGTTGAGCAGCGGGCTCGGATTGGTTCCGATAGCAAATGTCTGGTTCGAAATAATGGAGGAAAGTATTCCTTTTCCCGACCGCTCCTGTGCGAGCTGATATTTGTACAGCGAGTGTTTCAACCTCGAATCAGTTGAGTGACACACGGCACACTTCCGAACTGCTTCCTCCTTCGGCCTGATATTATGTGCAACCAGAACATCCTCCCGGATTTCCGCATGGCACTCAATGCAACGGACATTTCTGAAATGTTTGACCGGATCAGGCAACCAGTGATGCTTGGCAATCAGGGATGATTTAGGATCGCCGTACAGAATGTCAAACTTGCCCATTCCCGAATGGCACTCGAGGCAGATGGAATTATCATAGGCAACCACATGGCTCAGGTTATCCTTGCTTCGTGTTGTAATGTTGTAGGTATGAGGATTGTGGCACGACCAGCATGTAACACCTGATCCTTTTCGGGTGGCATGAACGCTTTTCTTATATTCTTCGGTGATTCCGGTAAAGTTTATCGGGGGAACATCGTCGGTATCGGTATGACAATCCACGCAAATCAGCAAAGGCTCGAGTTTCAGGTCCGGTTTATGCGGCAGATTGCTATACTCGGTGGAATGGCAATCGGAGCAAGTTAAAGATTTATGATTATTGTGATAAAATGCAACCGTATCAATGATCAGGTCCTTAAACATCTTATGCTTGATCACCTGGCTCGAATCCTGGTTGGCATAGGTATACCAGCGTTTACCGTGGCATCTGAGACAGAGCATATTTGCAGGGTTACTCACGGTTATCGGGATGGAATCCTGAGCATAAAGGCCGATTCCGGCCATACAAGCAAGCAGGAGTATCTTGGTTTTCAATTTCATTTTTGGTTGAAAAAGAATATTATGAAAAAGTAAGAATTTAGAGATTCGAATTCAGAGTTCCGAATTCTGAAGTGAAAGATTCAAGTATTCTGAAGTGAAAGATTCAATTATTTCGTCTTCGTGTATCCTTGAATCTCATACCTCGGCATTCGGAATTCTGAATTCGAATCTCTAAATTCTTACTTTATTTAAAACCTCACTGTCAGATTAAACCCAATCCGAATACCCTTCGCTCCATCCAAAACACTGTATTTGTTATAAGCAAAGTTCTTCTGTGGGATGATATTATAGGTATTGGAAGCAAATACCATAAAACAATGCGTTGGTGAACCGATTTCAAGACCCAGTCCGAAGCTCGGTTTCGGAGCAATCAAGTCCTCTTTTCTGGCAGCTCTTGAAGAGGCTGATAAATTAGGCATAATCGCAAAACCCTGATCATAGGTAGCAATAATGGACATTTCATTATAAACCTTAAAGCGCCCGCCAACTGAAATACCGAGGTAATCGTTCCATTGCGTGCTGTCGACTGCATTGAAATGTATAAAGGATGGGGCAACCTGCAAACTCAGCTTACTGCTGAATTTCCTGGAAACAATTAATTGGTTGAAATAGGAAAACCGGTTTATGAATGCGGAATCTTTACCGAAATTCTCTTTATTCCTGGCGTCAAGACCGACCTGGGTCAGATAACTTAGGGATATAGGCATACCGGTTCTTTTCTGCTGAAAGATTAAGTATTTAGCGTAGATATCCTGAAATTTGTTATACCGCTCGGTTCCGATGCCGATCGACAGCCTTTCAGTAATACCATAATTAAAGCCCAACCGGATATTGGAAGAAGCATATATCCCGACCAGGTCCGAAAAGCCCTTATCCATGGTGCCAAAACGGTGGTGAATAATCAGCTCAAGTCCGCCTTTGTATGGGCCTATATTGGTTTGCTGATCAATCAGCAGGGATGAATTGAAAACCTCCTTTACCGGACGGCGGTCAGGACCGGTTGCTTCATCCTGAGCAAAAGACTGAGCGCTGAAGGCAAAAAGCAGCAGTATTGCTGCGAATTTCCAGCTTTTGAATATTGATTTCATGTTATTTCCTCCGATTTAGTTGTTTTTCGCACCTTCTGTTATCCATTTTAATATCAGGGCTTTTTGTGTCCCTGTCATATTAACGGCCGTATTATGACCGGCATTAATATATTGCATCAACTTGCTGCCTGCAGGATTCTGGGTATCCACCATGTTCAAGCTGGTCAACGAAGCATAAGCTTTATTCACTGCCAAATCCGGTTGATGAAG
>JBBAAF010000066.1:0-20229 GCA_041658425.1 Bacteroidales bacterium
TAACACGCAAGAAAGTATTGGTGCTCAACAATCAACGAAGGACAGAGTTACTATCTGAGGATTTCAAGTTGAACCCAACTCAATTGCTAATAAATGAAAATAAAGATACTTTGAGCCTCATTAGCTTATCGGAGAATCCCAAAATGGTTCTTTATATCAGTCCAAATGCTTGTAATGTTTGCCTTGATAGTTTATTCATTTTTATGAACGAAATTTTGGGTACTGACACTTCAAATTTGGCGATTATTTCATCCGCAAATGGATATAGAGATATTCTTGTACAATTGGCAAATAACCGCTATAAGTACCCGCTTTATTGTCTCTTAAACAAGATTGAAATTCCAGCTTGTGATACGGAATTGCCTTTCATATTTTGGTTGGACAGAGATTTCATAACGAAACTGCTGTTTATTCCTGACAAAGCGAACACCGATAATACCAAATGGTATTTAAAATTTATCAAGGATAGATTTCTGGGAAACAATACGGAATAGAGTCCTTACAGTTCCTATTGTCCTTACACCTGTTTCCAACCGATGCTAGCATGAGCCATCTTTAAAAACTCATCGATTTTCATTTCTGCCAATTGCATATAGGATTTCCAGTTTTTAATCATCTCGAAAAATTCTTCCTCCTTGATTTTTCCCTTATCAACCTGGCAGGATAATAATACCAGCCAACCCGGACACATACCAAACAACTGGCAGTAATTCATGATCGTACATAGTGTTGGAAAGGACTCTCCATATCTCAATATGGTTTGGATCCATTCGGTGGAGATCCCGAACGATTTCGTACTTTTCACCGGATGATTTCCGCATGATCCTGAGGGTATCTTTAATACGTTTCTTTTATTGGTCTGTAAGTTTTTCCATGTTGTGAAAGTGTTATGTTCTTGGGGACAGATAAAGATAATCGGTTCTTCTGTTCTTTGCAATGACATGTATGTCATTATTATCTACAATTTTATGTAAAAAATAGATGTCCGTTCGTTTTGCTCAATCACAATTAACCCCAGCGTTCTCTATCTTTGCACCCTAAAACAGGAAAGAATGAAACGAATTTTCAGTCCCAGTGCAATTTTTTTGGCCGTAACATTATTGTTTCCCCACCCGGTGCATTCGCAAGAGTTGTCCAGTCCCGTCGACCTGGTCAACCCCCGCATCGGCGGGATCAGCCATGTGCTGAAGCCTACGTTTCCCACGGTACACAGGCCCTACGGGATGGTACGGTTCTACCCGGTGACGAGTCCCGGAATTTCCGATTCCTACCTGGGCGGACGGATTTACGGATTTCCATTGAACCGGCCTGAACACCGCGGGCGTGCTGCCATTATAGTGATACCTGTATCCGGATTAGAGTCGCTTCAGAAATCCAATATGAGCTCCGCCTTTGATCATGATTTTGAGAAGGTTACACCCTACCAGTATTCCGTTTTGCTGGAGGATGATAATATCTCGGTGGATTATACACCCACCGAGAGATGCGGCTTTTATCAGTTTTCACCCGAATCGACCACCGATCTGGTCCTGGTTTTCCAGGCCACCGACGATGGCAGCTTCGATCTGAAAAATGAGCAGAACCTGTTTGGCAGCGAGGCGTTTAACGGGATCCGTGAATATGTGAATATCTGGTTCAACCGACCGGTAAAACAATCGGGGTATCCTGGATCGATGAGGCCCAGGCCGGACGGAACCTTTTGCAGGAGATCCCCGGCTGGGATTTCAATAAAGTGGTGAACGACGGCCGGGATGGAAGGAACCATGATTCCCTGGCAGGAGGGTCCTGCTACCGAACTCGATAAATTCTACCGCGACAAAGGTTGGTTCCCGGCCCTTGCACCGGGCGAACCTGAAACGGTAAAACAGGTAAGCTCCTTTGAAAAACGCCAGGCGGTTGCGGTTACGCTTGAGCATGCATACGACGACTGGTGCCTCGCCCAGCTTGCCGGCGAACTCAAACAGACCGATGATGCAAAGCTTTTCCTCGCTCGTGCGGGCAACTATAAGAACGTATTCAATCTTGCCACCGGGTTCATGTCGCCCAAAAAGGCCGATGGGAATCTGCGGCGATGAGGATGGCGGTGCACTCTCCTCCTGGTATGTTTTTTCCGCGATGGGCTTCTACCCGATGACACCGGGAAAACCGGAGTATGTGATCGGAAGTCCGATATTCGAAGAAGTAACGATAGATCTGGGCAATGGGAAAGAATTAAACATAAAGGCTCAAGGCTCAGGGCTTAAGGCTCAAGATAAATACGTTGTTGGGGTAACGGTTAACGGACAGCCGGTGACTAATTACCGGTTCAGCCATAAAGACATTGCTGAAGGAGGAAAGATTGTGCTGGAGATGGCGCCCAGGCCGCTAATCGCGGAGAAGTGAGGCGGGTAGAATGTTGAGATTCGAATTCAGAATTTTGAATGCTGAAGTTGGAGATTCAGGGAATGTAGGGGCCGGCCACTGTAATTCCGAAAGACGCAGCCCTGCATGGGCCAATCCTGAGTAACCTCTGGTGGCGAAGCCAAACCGTAGGTCAACCGGCACCACCCCAAAGCCTGCAGGGCTTGAACAGGTCCTACGTGGCGATTCAACAGCGATACGTGAAAGTTTACGAGTATTTTCTGCGGGATTCTTAAAACCCTTTTTTGTATCTTAACCCGATCAATTAAGGATCCTGATGATAAATCTTCAAAAGCGTCTATTGCTTCTGCTTTTCCTGCCGATTTCCTTACATGGTTTTAGCCAGAAATTCCAGCTAGAAGGGACCATCCGCGATAGTGAAACCCATGAACCGATCAGCGCTGTCAGTATCATACTGAAAAACAGCGGTCGCGGAACCGCTTCCAGTGATCAGGGGAGTTTTAAGTTTGAATTAAATGGTTTTCCGGCGGTGCTGTTTATTCAATGCATGGGATATATTCGTGATACCGTGGTTATTGAAAGCGAAAACCAGTTTATTTTCGATTATAAAAATCAGAACCGGGCATTTCTTTTAAAGAAAAGTACAGTGCAAATTATTGAAGTTCAGGTAAAAGCCCGGTCTACCCTCTTCGAAAAAGACCCGTATGCTATTATTGATTTCAAGATTGTTGGTAAACGAATCGTGGCTTTAGGCTATAAGAACGGAAATGAGTTCCGGAAAGAAGTATTGCTGGCCGATTTATCCGGGAAAATGATCAGTAACCACAGTTACAAGAATCTCGACTCATTGTATCAGGATTGCCAGGGAAATGTTTTTGCATTTTGCTCTCCGTGACAGCCAGAATGCCATGGTCGTTTACTCAACCGGAGGCATGATGAAAGAATCGCAGGCTGCAACCGTACGTGATATTTGGAAACTCCAGGCCGGGGTACCGGTTACTATAAAGTTTTCCCCAGGTGGCAACGGTCTTGACATGAAGGCATTTCTTGACGGCTTTGACGGGAAGTGGGGATGATAACCAAACTAAATGGCATTTATTTTCAGGATGTCCACAAAGATGCCGCAACAGGCAGGATCTATCTCGAATATCCGCAGGGGCTCTTCACTCATTTCATTGAGATTAACGCTGAATCCGGACAGGAAATCCGCCGGTTCATGGTATGGGATTTCAAGCACATCAAAAAATGCCGGTTTCTGAATGACCGCCTCTATTTCCTGTATCAGCCCGATATGGGTAAACGGATCAAGAAGGTATTTTCGATTTCGACTTAGACCTTTCCAACCTGTTTCCAGGGTAAGATTTCAATTCCGTTGCTGCGCTTTTCATTTGCAGTTCCAGCATAAAGAATTATCCCACCTGATTGGCCCGTGTGTTTCTGCCAAAAGAGCAAGCCCTTAAAGTATTCAGACGTAATGGTTTGCCCGGATTTTATTTCAATCGGGAAAAGTCCTTGCGGAGTATCCAGGAGAACATCAATCTCCGAACCGTTATTATCTCTCCAAAAAAATAAATTGTCGGGCATTGATTTATTGAACCGGTTCTTTATCAGCTCACTAACCATCAGATTCTCAAACAGGCTTCCAAACAGCGGGTGCCAGATTAGTTGCTCACGAGTTTGAATTCCCAGGAGAGCGCAAGCCAACCCGGTATCATAGAAATAAAGCTTGGGCATTTTCACCACGCGCTTGTTGAAATTGCGATGGTGGGGTTGTAACCGGTGCACAATAAAACTTTGCTCCAGAATTCCGATCCAGGAGCCGATGGTTTTCGCATCTACACCAGCTTCAATGGCCAAATTACTCATATTCAGCATTTGACCAGTCCGGCCGGCACACAATCGAATAACCCGTTCGAAAGCATCCAGATCGGTTATGTTTTTTAGTTGCCTTACATCCCTTTCAATATAAGTCCGGATATAGTTGGCATACCATCTTGGTGGTTCAACCGGCTGATCATATACTGGAGGATAACTACCCTTTAGTATCAGATCTGCTGCACTCTCCAATCCATCGGCTCCAATTTCATCAATAGACAAAGGCAGTAAAAAAAGGTATGCAATCCGGCCGGCCAGGCTTTGGGATATACTTTCCTGAAGGAGCAGATTATTGGATCCGGTAAGAATAAACTGTCCCGGAGCCGGGTTCTCATCCAACCGCTGTTGCAGATAAGAGAACAAGTCAGGGGTCCGCTGGATTTCATCCAAAACTGCTCCATCCGGGTATTGTCCAAGGAATCCCCGCGGATCTTCGATTGCAAATCTCCGGGAGTCCGGGTTCTCAAGACTTACATAAGGCTTATTACCAAATAGGTACCTTACCAGGGTTGTTTTACCTGATTGTCGGGGTCCCACCACGGCAACCGATTTAAATTGCCTGGCCAGAGCCTCTAATTCTATCGCTGCTAATCTTGGTATCAAGTCACAAATATACAAATTCGGAATCAGATTCCCTAATTGTATAAAATATTTATAATCCAATTTCCGGGCGGTCCGTAGGGACGCATATTTGCATCCGTGCTCTGGCGGATATAAGCGATCGGTCGTTTACCCTCTGACCAGTTAGTCATAATGCCTGGCTTTTTATGCCTTTTCGGGCCATCTTTACGAACTCTTCTATTTTAATTTCCGCCATGCTATTATAGGTCTCCCAGTTTTTTACCATCTCCAAGAACTCTGCTTCCGTGAGATTGCCATCATCAACCTGGCAGGACAATAACAACACCCAGCCCGGGCAACGGTTGAACAACCGGCAGTATCCAAAAAAGGTTGGTAAAGATGGTAATGTGACCCCACTCTCTACATGGCTTGGATCCAATCCATGTATATCCCTGATAATCTCATACTTGATATTGGAAGACTGACGCATCGTTCCAAGTGCTTTCTTAATACATCTGTTCTTTAATTAATTTGATTGTATCATGAAAAGAATACTTTATTTCATCCTAATAAACATTTTGTTATCAGGTTGTTCGCACAAGGAGAATCGGATTTCTGATTCATTTAAAGAGATTGATATTTCCACCAAAACGATCACGGAGAAGATCAATTTGTCCTATTTTGCCAATGCAACAAAAGTTATTCAATTAGAAACAAGCGAAAATTGCTTTTTAAATGCTATTGATAAAATTGATTTTTGTGGTGATACTATACTAATTCTCTATTACCGCCAAATCCGGTTGGTTTAATTCTTGTTTGACCTCTTTTATGCGATCCTTGTAATTGTTTTGAGAGGTTCAAATCGTTCCAAGGTACGTATTAATTTTTGAGAGACTTTCAAATTCAGATCATCTTTTTCAAAAGGTAATTCTATTTTAAGAATGTCTAGTTTTGCAAATTCATAGGCCAGGTTGTCGATGGACGTCAACACGGTTTTTATATAATCTTGATTTTTAAGGTTTTCAATTAATGCTATTTCTTCAGGCAAATAATCAATATCCTTGCTTACACTTGGTCTTCCGTGTAAACGCCGGAACAGATGTTTGAGCTTACGATAAAATTGCTCCGACTGGTTGTTTGTCCGGTGGGGAAAGATTATTTTTTCTTCTCCATCTACGATCACTTTAATCGGACTTGCGAAGATTTTATCCCAGTATTTTTCTAATTGCTTGATTACCCCTTGTAATTTTTCCTTTCCCTTTGGTTCATTTTCTATTTTCGTTTTCAATGTTTTGATATAACCCACCAACTCCTTTCCCATTGATTTTAATTCCTTTTCGCTATTGATTTTACCCTCGTCATTTAATCCGTTTTTGCTTTCCGGCAGAGCGATGCGCATAATATCGCGCAACTGATCGAAGTAAACTATTTGTTGATCTAATTCTTTGATTGTCCATTTCAATTCCCGGTCTTCTACTATATTACGTAAGACTTCTTTGACTTTATAAAAGCGAGTTGTCTTTTTTACTTCGTCATCAAAATTGTGCAGGGCATCTATTTGCAAAAGTTCATTGTATATCGAGCATATTTGCTTATAATATTGCACCTTAGGCCGGTCAAAGGGGAACCCATACCCTTCACCTTTGTTCTCGTGTGATTTCAAATTCAGCAAATATCCGTACAGGGTCCCGAACAGTAATTCTTCTGAGGTGAGTTTGCCTTGCCCGGCCACCTGGTAAAATAATTTTTCCGCCAATTGTTTTCCGCCTGCTGCTTTTTCCAATGCCTGTGTTTGATACCGGATTTCGGCATAGATCTCTTTGTTTGATAGTGTTTTTTGCACCTTCCGGTACAGTTCCTGCAAGAGGTCTTTGCCAATGTCGCGAAGCAGGTGAAAGTGGCAGATAACATGGTTTACGAATGCAAAAACCAGATCAAGTGCACTGATTATACCTCGTCCCATATCGTGGACACAACAAAAAGGGGTGCCAAAAAGCTTTTTTACCTTCTCGAAGGCTGTCTGCAAACTGGTTGCGTTTTCACTCTGTATCTTTTGGCTATACAAAACAAAACCGCTTATGCCATCCAGACAGGTTAACAAATGTGGCGCCTTTCCTTCGCACGTGGAATCAACATATAGGATATATCCGCCTTGTCTGTCAATAGTTGCATTGATTTTTTCAGCGCTCGAATAATGCAGCCGTCCCAAATAGTTTAAAAAACCATAAGTCATCCGTCTTATTTGTGTGGCTGAAACCGATACATGATGTTTATTCCTGAAAATGTCCTGTATTTCAACTATTTGTCGCTTTTCATGATAACGCAATTTTCCTGCTTCAACCATACAATCATACGAATAATTGCTGCCGCTTTTTACGATTTGGGGCAATTGCCCGGAACGATATTTCGCCTGGCAAGCAGGACACATTTTTATGGTTTCCCGTGCACCTATCTGGCCATAAGCCACCGTGTAAACTATTCTCGTTTTTACTTTTTCCACGATCAGTCCGGTGCCACACTCTACACATGTATTCATATCACTACAAAAGTTCAGGCCCGGTATGTTGCCAATTACCTTGTGCAGGGTGTGGTTATCGTTGATCTCTTTGAGTAAACCACGCAAGCATTCAAGTGCTAAGATTTGTTTCTCTTTTTTTTAACTGATGGTGTTCTATTACTGCCTCGATCTCGGCTATCGATATTTCAATATTTCGCTTTGCGGCCTCTTTCTGTAATTTCTCCGCAACAATGCTGTCCTGCCGGATAATCTCTACTAATACAGCAATTGTTCTTTGATAATCCGGCAACGCCAAAGTCTCCATTGCAGCGGGCGTTTGCTGTTCCCTTGCCGAAAGTTGCTGCTTAAACAGGTCTTCCTGTATGGAAAAGTAAACATGAGTACTTCCGGTTTTTTGTCGGCGTACCCGTTCTTTTAGCCACATCACATGAAGGGCATCATCTGCTTTCACCATTATAATAATGGAGAGTTCCTTGCTGGTATATCCACCAATGCTTTTGTCTATCAGTGTAATTATAGTTTCAAACAGATTCCCGTACTTTGAAAATAGGATTTGCTTGAAATTCCAAATTCCGTAATGATTGAAATGACAAAGATTTGGCGCGGTATAGAACCTGGCGTTTTGGTTATAGGACGCTAAAAGGCTGCAGGACTTGATTTTTCGCTGCAAAGTCCGGGGTTGGCAACCGGATTTAATTCTCAAATCATCAAAGGTTTGAACTGGTGAATCCACTGTAAAATAGGCAATCAGGACATCAACTGTTTCATTCGTTTTCATGGCTGTCATTGTATAGAATTAACAACCAAAGATAAACAATTATTTCTATACTACGTCATGGTTTCATGTATTTCAAAAATCTTTTATTTGAAAATAGATTGTTTTCAGGTACTTTTGCCAAGACTAAATTTGGTAATGCCCTGTATTATAGTGAAATGACCGGATTTGGCGATAATAGCTAATTCTTGATAAAAAAATACAACAGGTTCTCCTTTTCAACGAGAAAGGCAAATACATTTCAAAAATTCATAAGATTGGGAAAGGTCCTGGTGAATATCAAAAAATAATGGATTTCTTTGTCGATGACAACCACCATTTAAATTTATTAACTGGATCAGAAATTTTTACCTATAGTATGGATGGCAGGTACATAACTAAAAAGGGACTACCGGTTTTTGCGACACATGCAATATATTTCTCCGATAGTTTAATTGCCTTTAAAAAGAGTTGGTCTAATTACATCGAAGGAGCAACAAGTATTTTTGAAACCAAAATTGTGATCTCAGATATCAATTTTAAAGAATTTGATTATAGTTTACGATTTGATCTGAGGAATTATGATGCTGGTCCCGTCGATTTCCCCATTGTTTTCTCAAAATCAAACGAATCGATCTATTTTTTTGAACTTTTTAATGATACAATTTATAAAGTTTCCGACAATAAAATGAATCCCTACTGCTATTTTAACTTTGGATCAGTAAGAGTACCACAGGAATATTATAGTCTCAAAAGAACCGAGCTTATGGCCCGTTTACAGGAAAAGCAAAAGAGAGCCTCATCGCCTCATGATTATTTTGATACAGGTAAATACATTTTTTTAATTTATTTCTATGATGGAAATATAATTTATGTGGTACAAAATACAGAGACCGGTGAATTGAACCAAGCAAAAGCGATTATTAATGATCTGGACAATTTACCCTATAATTCTCCTCTATCCATTCATAAAGGTCAACTCGTATATTGTTTGTCAGCTCTTGATGTCCTTGCATATCAAAAACAACATAAGGTATCCACATCAACTTTATTATTAAACTTAACCGAAAACAATAACCCATTAGTAGTAATGGTTAAATTGAAAAATTAAGATGAAGAAAACTAATACCATACTAAAAATAATTGCCGTTCTTTTTGGAGTGGTATTTATTTGTATTCTTACATTCAGATATATGCAATTGAGCCATAAAGAAAAAGGAATAAAAGAATTCAATCAATTAACTCAACAAGCGATTATGAGAGCAATTAATGACAAATTTGTTGAATATTTAATTGATGATACGTCTTTACCAGAGCCAACTACTGATGTATTGTACTGTTATATAAAATCATTGGATTGTGGCAGTTGTATTGAGAATACTTTAACTGATTTTATTGAAATTGGAGATTCCATTAAAAAAAGGCACTTGGGAATAATAAGTAACTTCAGTGATTCGTTACAAATGAAAATATACGCAAAAAAATATTCAATCGAAAATGTTTTCAAGGCAAATTCAAAAATCATCTCGTTATTTTCAATAATTAAAAATGATATCATTTTCTTTTACTTAGATTCAGATCATTTTATTAGAGATTCCTTTATTCCATTTTTTGATCCAAAATTGAATTCTAATTATTATCAATATATTATCGCAAAACGAAAACTTGCCTTCATCATTTAATTAATATACTTCCAAAATTCACATCCAACTTTCCCTTTAACTTAATTAAATGCGTCTCTAAGTCGGTGGATGCAGCCGTTTCTGAAACCAAACGCGAACCGACCGCATCTTTTCCAGCTGTCCGGCAGGTACATGTCGACGGCAGGTGGAGCGTTCCTCACTGTTTTCGGGTGCTCCCCAGCGGATTTCGATACCATCGTTCGGGTTATAGGCCATCTCAAACGCGTCTTTTCTTTTAAGGATCTCTTCGATCGTCAGCGTTTGTTTGGTGCCGTTGGTGCGGATATAGGTTATGGACAGTTCGGTTACCTTCCTGGCTAACAGGGCCTCTAGCTTTTTCTTAACCTGTTCGGGGGAGCTGAGTTTGGACAATTTGTAGTCCCCCGGTGAGCGAACGATCTTATCCGGGAAATCGAGTATGGCATCCATAGCGATCAGGAGCCTAAGATCCCGGTTCGGGGTTGAAAAATCTTCCCATTTGCCACCGGCCTGAAACACTCCGGCTGGCCGGCCCGGCATCGCGATCACATCGCCGGGATGGGATTTCATGTAAGCATCCCCATTGGCAACCGAGGTAACCCTCACAATTAGCTGTTCGTGCAGGGCCTGGATCAGGTCGAGCAGGGCCGTTTCCGGATCCAGTGGCTTCGGGTTGATGATTCGCTCCATCGTATGATAAAAAGCATCACCGGTCATCCCTTTTTGCTGAAGGGAAAAGGGTATCAATCCCGGCTCTGCGGATATCTCTTCATTTTTCAACATACGGGGCTGGCCGCTTTTAATAACGATCGGGCGGAAGGCCTTGAATCCCGGCTCACCGATCACTTCGGTTGTGGTAAACAGGAAGTTTCCCTTCCAGAATCTTTTAATTGCCACCGTGCCATCGGGCTGGGCATCCACTGAGAGAAGCACGCCCGGGCGGTTGCGCGATTGCGGTACCCAACGGACAAGTATCAGGGTGTGACCGTACGGATCGGCAAAAACAACACCGGGACGCAGCGCCTCCCGGGTGAGGGGAACCGGGTAATAGTCGGAGCTTTCATCCTTTAGCGCCGTGCGGGCCGTGCCGGAATGGATGCCATCCATTACCCTCCTCAGGAATGCATTGAATGCCAGTACCGGATGAGTTTTCGAGGTGGGCGACTCAATCATGATCCATCGGCCGGTTTGGGGAGCGCGCCCCAGGTAACCGCGGTCGCACTCATGGTAACCGAAGGGGAGGCCGAGCTTCCAGGCAAAATAGGCCCTCATATAAAACGGATTATCGGCACAGTCCGGCTCCATGATGACCTTGGTTTTCCCGGCCGGGTCATCCTCGCCCAGTGAGAGATGGTTGTACAGGATATTCCGTTCCGGATTCTGGGTTACTTCATGCAGTGCAGGCCAGGAAGAGCGTTCGTCAGCATCATAAAACAGTGCGTTAATCCAGGCCGAATAGAGTGCTTCCGTTTCGCTCCCCCACCCGCACCCGGTTTTCCAGATCACTCCTGAGGATTGCAAAGACGGCTTGCCGGCTGATACGGTGAATTCCTGATTACTGACGGTCTTTTTATTGTTAATAAGGTTAACCCGGTACTTTCCCGCTGATCCGGCTTCAAACTCATCGATCCGCCAGAAAGGCAATCCATCGCCATTCCTGCTTTTCCGTGATTCGGTTGAACCTGATGGGCCGCTGACCACAATCCGTGCTTTCCGTATGCTTTTCCCACCCACTGCCAGAACGCGGAATGCCTGTCCCGGTTGGGGATTTTTCGGCGAAACCAACAGAGCGTAAACGGCATGGGATTCGTCGCCCACATTAGATTCATCAACCGGATCTGCCGGCAATTCTGGCCCCTGACTGATCGCTTTCCCGGCAGGTCGCTCGGTGCATGAAAGCATCGCGAAGAACAAAAAGGATATTAATACCGGTCTATAAGCCATATTCCGAAAGTATGATTTTTTCACTATCGATAAACGGGATCATTTCATCGATAAATTGATTTTCATCTGATGGAATGGATTCCAGATCCTGCCGGATTTTATCGATCCAGACGGATTCCTTTTTATCATCCTTCAGGCGGCCTTCTGCCATGGCGATTTCAATCATCGATATTGCCTTTATACAGCCTTTTACGGTGCTTTCCAGGTAATTACGTCCGGAGACAATTTCCTTGGCGATCTCGATCACATTCTCCGGTGCCAGCACAAATGCCTGGGGATCATGGAAAATATCCGAATCGATATACAGGCTTTTCAATACCCGGGCTGAGGCTTTCCCTTGTTTGGTTGCTGCATTCATCAGCCGTGTTTCATATTCGAGCTGTTCATAGGAGACCGTCGGGGCCATTCCGGCAAGCAGTTTGATATTCTGGACCGATTCATTGCTCCACAGGTCGGCGCAGGCAGCCGTGATGTTTCCAACCGGGCTGAAATGGGCACATGCGGCAGTTTTTCCTTCCATCGAGATGGGAATACCGGCAATGGCTTTCAGATAGGGTCCTTCATAGCCGCAATCCTTATTGGGTCCGCGGGCTCCCTGTTCATAAGCCACCAGCGAACGGGTAACCGTGGCCACCCGGGCAATGGCCGCAAAAACTTTGGGAATGAATTTCTTCTCGGCCAAAACCATGGCCGTATTGCCGAACGCACAGGCGGTATCACCCCCCGGGATCTTATCCAGTTTATTGGCCAACGCCACAATCTTCGACCATAACATCTGCATATCCCTGACACCCAGAATGGCCTGAGTAAATATAAACTGCCGGATATCACACATCATTAAAGCATCGTCCGACAGCTCCTTCCCGCCTGTGGATTCAATCGAAAGCAGATCTCCGCCGGCCAATGCTCCCCGTTCAAAGAGCTCCATCATCGGATCCAGATATTTTGATGTCCGCTGCCTCGGTGGCCGGTCGAAATCGCGCAGGTCATTGGGAGTCAGCCGGATTTCACTTTTCAAACCCTCCCGGGCATAAAAATTCTCACAGATATCATTCATTACCCGCACCAGCTCCACTCCAATATCCGGGGTCAGTGTCATCTCCACCACCGTTTCGAATTCCAGGATCAGACCTTCGCTGTTCAACTCGACAGCCCGGGTTAAGGCACCCGTAACAATATCGGAATAATGGGTTCTGACTTCAGCCAGATTATTTTTTGACACCTCAACTGGCGGAAGGGTAAAATTGAGCTCCGGATAAACCAGGCCGCCGCCGATCAGCAGTCCTCTTTTTGTTTTAACCGGTTTTGGGGCAACACCGAAGATCAGGTCATTGGGGTTCGAAATGGTCAGTTCAGTAAATTTCATTGATGGATTGTTATGGTTTAGCTAATCAGTTCAAAAAGGGTTGTCTGGCTTAATACTTCATTGGTTTTATCCCGAATGGTCAGAAAAACCTTTCGGATTTTTAATCAGATAAAGCCTCCGTCTTTCCCGGTTTAATTGATGAATAATTGACTATGCATTAATACCTACCTGCCTTTTCCGCACAAATCTCAGATCTGAATGAGCCTTTCTACTGACTAATCCAATCCAAAACTATAATATTTTCGAGAATTGTTCATCCAGTCGATTGACAATATGATTTTAATATCTAAAGCACTGATTTTATGAGGATAACATTATACCATCCAACCAGGTTCATCATAGCGATGATTATGATTGTTTCTTTTGCCGCCTGCAGTTCCGGCGGAAAAAAATCGGGTTTGACCGACAGCGGCACCATTTCCATTTCCGGTGCATTTGCATTGTATCCAATGACGGCCAAATGGGTGGAAGAGTTTCAGAAGCAGTATCCGAAAATCCGGGTGGATGTGTCGGCAGGAGGTGCCGGTAAAGGAATGACTGATGCCCTGGCCCGGATGGTGGATCTTGGCATGTTCTCCCGTGAAGTATCTGAAGCCGAAGTTGCTAAGGGAGCCTGGAAGATTGCGGTCACCAAGGATGCGGTTTTATGCACCATCCATTCGGATAATCCCGCTCTGGCCCAACTAAAAGTTCGTGGAATGAAAAAGACGGATTTTCAGCGAATTTTCCTAAGCGATACTGCCCACAACTGGAAGGAAATCTATCCTGAAGTGGTTGCCGACATGCATGTTTTTATCCGGTCGGATGCCTGCGGAGCAGCTGAAATCTGGGGCAAATATCTTGGTAAAAATCAGGAAAGCCTCAAGGGCATTGGGGTATTCGGTGACCCGGGCATGGCCGATGCCGTAAAAAAGGACCGGCTTGGGATCGGTTATAACAATGTCGGTTATGCCTATGATGCCTCCACCCGAAAAAAACTGTCAGGGATGGAGATTGTACCGATCGATATTAATGAAGACGGGCAGATCTCTGCTGAGGAGAATATTTATGAAACTCTGGATCAGGTGATGGCAGGGATTGCTGAAGGAAAGTACCCATCGCCTCCGGCCAGGCCGCTCTATTTTGTGGCCAACGGCAAACCAGAGAAAAAAGAGGTGATCCTCTTTCTGAAATGGATCCTCACTGAAGGTCAGAAATATGTCGGGCAAGCCGGATACGTTCAGCTCGCACCTGATATGATCCGGGAACAGTTAGATAAGTTGAAAGATTAGTGAGAGCCAGCCGCAGAATAAAATCCGGATTCCATTTTACCTGGATGATGATCGCCCTGATCCTCATCCTGATCCTCCCGTTTGCACTCGCGGTGGGGCTAAGCTATAAATCGGGACTGCTGTTCCGCGAGGGCGGTGGACTGGGAATGCTCTTCAGCTCGGATTGGAGGCCCCAGGAAGGGCACTTTGGGTTTATGCCATTCATTGTGAGCAGCTTATGGATAACTGTGATCGCCATATCACTGGCCGGTCCGGTTTGCGTTTTATCGGCCATAAACCTCACTTATTATGCCCACCAGTATGTTAGCAAGGTGATGCAGATAGTGATCGACATCCTGGCCGGAATTCCATCTGTTGTTTATGGTGTTTGGGGTATCCTGGTACTGGTTCCGCTGGTTTCCCATGTGCTCGGGCCACTGTTTGGGCATCCGGGAACCGGTTACAGTCTTCTGACCGGCGGTCTGGTGCTGGCGGTCATGATCATACCATTTATTCTGAACATTTTGCTCGAACTGTTCCGGACCGTTCCGCCCGACCTGATTGATGCCAGTTTATCGGTTGGAGCCACTAAATGGCAGACCATCAAGCGAGTGGTACTCAAAAAGACAATGCCCGGAATCTTGTCAGCCATCAGTCTGGGAATTTCCCGGGCTTTTGGTGAAACCATTGCGGTTCTTATGGTGGTTGGGAATGTGATTAAGATTCCGAAAAGCATTTTCGATCCCGCTTACCCTCTGCCGGCCCTGATTGCCAATAATTACGGGGAAATGTTATCGATACCAAGATATGATTCGGCACTCATGTTTGCAGCTCTTATCCTGTTTTTTATTATACTGATATTCAATATTCTGGCCAGGAGAATTATCCGGGGTTCGGAGAAATACATCTAAAATGAGAAGGTTCTGGTTAAAATTTGATGAGATATTCATGCGAACAGTAATGTTCCTGTGCACTATACTGATCGTAACCATACTGTTCATCATCCTGTACAGCATTTTTAAGAAGGGATTGCCAGCCCTGAGCTGGGAAATGATCTCCCAGGTTCCGAAAGGCGGTTACTATTTAGGCAAAGAGGGTGGGATTCTCAATGCCATTATCGGTTCACTCTACCTGGCTCTGGGTTCAACTGTTCTGGCCCTGGTGGTCAGTTTGCCGGTTGCCCTATACCTCAATACTCAGCTGGTCCGGTACGGTCGGTTAACTGAATTTGTCAGGTTCCTGATGGACCTGATGTGGGGTGTTCCGTCGATCGTGTATGGTGCTTTTGCCTTTACTATCATGATTGCGCTGGGTATAAGAGCTTCCCTGCTGGCTGGTATCATTACCGTTGCCCTGTTTATCATCCCGATCATGCTGCGTAGCATGGACGAGATTCTCAAAACCACACCGAGAGGATTACTGGAAGCATCAATCTCACTGGGATCCACCTATTCAGAAGTTTCTTACCGAGTGTATCTGAAACAATGCCTGCCGGGGATTGTTACTGCCGTTCTCCTCTCATTCGGCCGGGCCATTGGTGACGCGGCAGCAATTCTATTTACAACAGGATATACCGATCATATCCCGACCTCCCTCAGCCAGCCATCGGCCACCCTGCCCCTGTCGATTTTTTTCCAGCTTTCATCGCCGATACCCGAAGTTCAGAACCGGGCCTATGCCTCAGCGGTTGTCCTTATGGTTATAATACTAATTATCAGTATAGTATCGCGAATTCTTGCCAACCGTTTCATTAAACATCAGATAAAGCATTAAAAATGGAGCCTATCATCAGTATAAAAGATTTAAATCTCAGTATCGGGAACAGCAGCATCCTCAGGAATATCAATGTGGATATTCCGAAGAACAAAATAACGATAATACTGGGGCCTTCAGGATGCGGGAAAACCACCTTGCTGAGATGTTTGAACCGGTTAAACGACCTGAATCCCCAGGTTAAAATAACAGGATCGATAATCATGCATGGCGAGGATATCCTGCATACCTCGACAGATGTTACCGAGATCCGGCGGAAAGCGGGTTTGCTTTCGCAGCGGCCCTATCCACTTCCGATGAATATTTTCAATAACGTGGCATACGGGTTGCGAATCAACCGCGATCTCCCCCGCAAGGAGATGCATCAGAGGGTGGAAGAAATGCTCCGGCAGGTAAGCCTGTGGGAGGAAGTCAAGGACCGGCTGAAAGAACCGGCTGGGCGGCTCTCAATCGGTCAGCAGCAGAGGCTGTGCCTGGCGCGGGGCCTTGCCGTGCATCCTGAGATTATCCTTGCCGATGAACCCACTTCAGCATTGGACCCCATAAGCAGCGAGGCTATCGAACAGAAATTCCGTGAACTGAAAGATGAGTACAGTATCGTGATGGTTACGCATGTGCTCAGGCAGGCCCGGCGGATCGCCGATTATGTTGTTTTCATGTATCTCGGCGAGGTTGTCGAGCAGGGAACAGCCAAAGAGTTGTTCGAAAATCCGCAAAAAGAAATGACACAAGCCTATCTGAAGGGCCTTTACCTGAATTAAAAACTCCTTTTCATGAAAAGAAATTTACTTCTCCTGTTAATATTGGCGATTCCTGTGATTGCCGATGCACAGTTCCGGCTGGATGCCGAGCTTCGTCCGCGTGCCGAAATGCGCGATGGCTACAAGACCCTTTCGGAACCCGGTAAAGTTCCGGCCTGGTTTATCAGTCAGCGCACCCGTCTGGCTTTTGGCTGGTCGGGCGACAAAACCGAGCTGCGTATTACCCCACAGGATGTGAGGGTGTGGGGCGACGAAACTTCATTCACCTCCACCGGCGTTACCGGAGATCCCGCCAGCCTTGATCTGTATGAAGCCTGGCTGAAATATTCGCCGTTAAAAAATCTAAGTTTTAAAATTGGCCGGCAAGAATGGGATATCTATGATACCAGGCTGATCAGCATACGTAACTGGAATCAGACAGGAATCACCTATGATGGATTGCTGGCCGAGTGGACCAGCAAATTCGGGGCACTCACAGCTGGATTGTCCTGGAACAATGATAAAGAGAATTCATTCGGGAACATCTACACCAAAGACAAAATCAAAACCCTTGATTTTCTGTACTGGAAAATGAGTCCGGTTAAAATACTTGTTATTAACCTGTTATATGTTGCTGCCGGATTCCAGAAAGAGAATGCCGAGGCGATTTACCTACGACACACCGTTGGAGGCGGATTGGACCTGAACCTTAAGAACACTATTGTGAGGGTTACACCTTATTATCAGTTTGGGCAGAACAAAAGCGGCGTGGCAGTCAGTGCCTGGTTCCTTTCCGCCCGTATCGAACAAAAATTCAGTCAGTTAAAGATAATGGCCGGAGTGGATCTCTTATCCGGTCAGGATGCCTCGAAAACGACCGGGAAGGATCACCTGTTTGACATCCTGTATGGTAACCGGCACAGTGTATTTGGGTTTAACGACTACTTCAGTAATGTTCCGCTGTCGACCGGTAACCGCGGCCTCGGGGATGCCTACCTGAAACTGGAAAAGGCGTTCAAACAGTCAGCAGTACAGATATGGTATCATTTTTTCACTACTAATCAAACGGTTATAAATGACCAGATTCCCATAAATAAGTTCCTGGGTCATGAGGTGGATCTGGTATACAAGCAAAAACTAACCCCGGCTTTATCTTTTGAAGCCGGTTATGGATTCATGCTTCCCACCGCCACGATGGAGATTCTGAATGGCCTGAGTGCAGGCGGCTCCGACTTCTCACACTTTGGATATCTGATGATTATTTTTAAACCTCAGCTTTTTAGTACTAAATAAATCGCCGACGGTTACGGCTATATGACCGTAGTCCAGGATACTGAAGGAAACCGGATTCTAACTAAATGTATGCATAGGTTGATGAATTGATACCGCCACTCTGTAATGGAGTGGCGGTTTTTTCTTATTGATATTCTGGAACTTGAATAAAAAAGCGAAAAAAGTTCAGCGAAACCGGTAATAATCCAGATTGATACCATTACTGAACCAAACGGTGTAAAGTCAATTCGATTTCAAAGTTAAAACGAACGACAAACAGTTAATCCAGATTTTGAATCCAATTACAAATAACAATCAAAGATAATTTGACTCAGAGATTGACATAAAAACTATCATTATGAAAAAAATCTATCTAATTGCTTTGTTGCTCCTTGGAATTTGCGGTTATGGCCAAACTCCGGCATTTAAAAACACCGCTATGGAGTACTGTAAAGGCCTTGGTTATAAAATAATTGAGGATCCTCTATCGAAGCAAGAACTTTGTGTTTTGCCCAATGGGGAAAAAGTAAATCCATGGGACTTTCTTCATGGGGATGTTGGTAAAGAATATTCCTACTGCGCGAAAAAGGGATACAATTTGCGAATCAAAGAAGTTAAAAAAGGTCGTACGGTTAATCGGTATCCTATCTGTGATGCCAAAGGTAAGCCCAGTAAGACCTTGCTAGCCATGCTGTATGAGGATTCTGACTTTTCTTCCCTTTATGAGAATTCAATTTATTCACCCTTGCCGGATACACTCCCTCAGCCAGTATCAGAAACTATCGTTTCTCCTCCTGTCATCGATCCTCCTGGCACCGATGCAATAACTCCTCCAACCTTTGACTGGAATAGTGCAGACGGCCATGACTGGGATCGTACCCCAGAAAATCAAGGTTCCTATGGTATCTGTTATGCTATGGCCGCTTCGAGTGTAGCAGAGACAGTCTGGAATTACCAGAACAATTTACCGGTTGATCAAGGTAATAGTAAGAATTTTAGTGAGGCTTTTATTGCTTTCTTCGGATCTTTTACTTACTGGGGTAATCCATACGAGTGGTTTTCAATGTTAGGAACCAAAGGACTCAGGAGTTGGTATAATGAGTATGTGGAGGATCCAGTAGAAAAGCTTTGCACAAATGGGATTATCGAGGAAAGTGAATTTCCTTGGGATCCAGATGCACCGGATACCACTTATACCTATAGTCCTTGTGAGCGCTATCGGTTTACAAGGTTTGAAAAATGTCCGACCACAGCATCTGCCATGAAAGCAAGAATATTTGCCTTTGGACCTCTCTGGACCACAATGGTTTACGATCTTGACCTACATCAACATTATAGTGGATGGGTTATATATGGCAATGAAGGTGATTGTGGAGAAGACCTCGGACAACGCCATGCTGTTGTGATCGTTGGCTGGAATTATACTGAACAAGACGGTGAGTACTGGATTGTAAAGAATTCATACGGAAGTCTATGGGGAGGAGGTGGCGCTAATGGTTACCTGAAAGTTTCAACCGATAATGCGTTAGGGATAAATTGCAACGCCTATTACCTAGACTACCTGCCAGTCCAGATTAATGGCGGTGACCTTGCTTACAATCAACAAGCCATCACTAACATTCCCTCAGGCCACCGATTTATAAACTATAAGCCAGAGCCTTATTCATCCTTCAATGGATATGCCTCGGAAAATGTTTGGTCACATGGTTCAACTGCAAATCTTGATCCCAAACATATTAATGGCTTAGATGCCAAAATAAAGTATAAAGTTGTATATGGACTACCAAATGGGTACAGAGTAGACCCAGATACGATCGAATATTATGAAAAAAACATTTGGGCGGGTAAACCAAAAACTCCAACCATCGATGGACCTTCAAACATCTCGTGCTATGTTTCATATTGGTATGAAGGTGATGCGACCAGTAATAATGGGCTAAATACAGCAGAGTCATTTAGCTGGAGCCATTCAAATTATATCCAGGTTTTGGCTACGGAGGACAACCCGCCGCGAATAAGAATACAGGTGGGAAATCCGGGGTATCATAACTTAACACTGACTGCAACAAATAACTGCGGGAGCACTGTGAGTCAGACATTTTATATTTATTGTCCAGAATGTCCTCATTTTATGGCTGTTGTATACCCGAATCC
>JBBAAF010000067.1:0-20199 GCA_041658425.1 Bacteroidales bacterium
GGGTATCCCCACTCCTTCGGCCACCCGGGATTGGCCCAGCTGATGGTAGTGTCTTTATTAGCAAAGATCATGGCATCGTAGGGTGGAGTGTGGCTGATGGCGGGCAGGTCGGTTGTGTAAAAGGTGTTGCCCGTAAGTTCAACTCCGGCGGTGCGATGCCCACGGATGCAGGTGTGGGCGGTGTTGCGTATCGTATTGTTCTCTACCCGGTAACCTTTGCTGCCTTCATCGATAAACATCCCGTTGTTGGGCGAGGCGTGGTTAAGTTCACTGCGGAGAATATCGTGAATGTCATTGCCCGATATCACCGATCCGAGCTGAAATCCAAGGGTATAGATACCACCGCCATCGCCAAGAACCTGCATGACGTGATGGATCTTATTGTTCAGAATACGGTTGTCGTGCGAAGAGGTTGGCAGGGGATTCCATTGCCATCCCACGGAGATGCCTGTATAGGGCATATCGTATATTTCGCTGGCTGATACCTCATTATTGGCTCCGAATCCGAGCCAGATTCCAACGGCACCCTGGAAGGAAATACCCGCCCTGCAGACCTCGCTACTCACTACCGAATTATTAACGGGCAGAAGCAGGGAATCCTCTTTAGGATCATAGGTCAGACCGATCATCACCCCGTTACCGCCGATATCTTCCGCAACCACGCGTTCCAGGCGATTATCCCGGCATCCTTCCCGGAGATAGATACCGTTCCCTCCGGCATGGCTGATCCGGCAACCGGTAATCCTGCAATTCACCGCCCATGTCATTTCGATGGCCGGATTCACCAGTCCGGCTCCCCCCACCGCTTCCGTATTGCCCGGATAGTAAAATGCCGCCTGCATCCCGTCGTGGTTGAACTCCGGCAACCGGTACGCACAATTTTCAAACCTGATATTTCTGAACTCAAAATTCTCAATTGGTCTTCCTCTTTCACCCTTGAGTTCTACCAACCTTGGAACCAAAGCTGCAATTACAAGGACCTTGTCGGGAGGCTGTCCCGGTAGTGGCCTATAATAGAGCCGGTTAGCCTTTCGATCGAGTGCCCACTCGCCTGCCTCATCCAAAAAGGCGGGATCCCCCTCGAGAAAGCAACTGTACCGGTTGGCATTGCCGGCAAAAATGGAGTTATATGGCCCATCGAATAATGCAAAGGGAGGTTTCAGATAAACTTCGGCCGGATCAGCTTTCAATCCGGTTGCACGAAAGCGGGAAGTGGTCCAGTCCTTAAATACCACTATTTCAAATTCACCGATTGGCGGCAAATCCGTAAAATACCCTCTATCCTTAACTTCCACCGTGATGTTCTGCAAGGATGAATCGGGGTTATACACCCATCTTGATTTATTCAGATAGATCCGCGGGAGTGAATCAGTCCGGTTCGGTGTTCGTGCCCGGGTAGCCCGGATCCCATCGACATATAGTTGTTCGAAATAAATGGTAGAGTCCACGTTAGCCCACCAGATTCCGTAACCGGCATCGTGAAAGCCATCAATCATTTTTCCACCGGAAAATACGGTTTTACCGCCGGGAGCTCCCTCCCAAGTGACCGAACATTTGCCGGAACCACCATCTTCTGCGGTAAATGCCAGTGGTTTAGTCAGATACCAGGTTCCTTCGCCAAAAATAACTTTGATATTCCGGCTGGGCTTTTCCGTCCGGATTTTTCGAACCACCTGCTGCACCGCCTCAAAGCTTCGCAAAGGCTGATTTTTCGAACCGTTATGTTGGTCGTCGCCCCCGGCAGATATATAGATCTTCTTCGCCGGCACGATGCTGCAGGATGCTGTCAGCAGGAGGATTGGGAGGAGGGGATGTAATTTCATAATCTAAAGATATAGACTTCACTGAAACGGATGAGCAGGGGCAGATATGAAATTGGATTTTGTTACTTTAACATCAGAAAGTCCAGGGAGAATTTGAAAAGAAAAGTAGTAATTTTCAAAGATTAACGGAATCCGAAAAATGTGTAAAATTATGCAGCGCTTAGCCCTGGCAATTATATTTGGGATTTTTCTTCTCCAGTCAGCTTTATGCCAGAATCCTGATCGGTTTCAAAATGAGATAGATCAATTCAAAGCTGACACCACAGAATATTCTGCCATAGACAGGCTGGTGCTGTTCACCGGCAGTTCAACCGTGCGAATATGGACTGATCTGCCGAAGGATTTTCCGGATCTGGTTGTTTTAAACAGAGGGTTTGGCGGATCACACATGAGCGATTTACTGTATTATGTTGATACATTAATCCTGCAGTACCGGCCAGTAAAAATCTTTATTTATGAAGGCGACAATGACATCGCATCCGGGAAAGGGCCTGATGAGATTTTGGATTCTGCCGGCAAACTGGTTGAATTGATCCGGCAAAAGTTGCCGGGATCAACCATCTGCTTCATCTCGGCCAAACCAAGCATCGCGCGATGGCATTTAAAGGAAACTTATTCGAGTTTTAATAAGCTTTTAAAAGAATTCACTTTGAACTATTCAAATGTTTATTATTTAGATGTCTGGAACAAAATGATTGACATTGATGGGAAACCCAAAAGCGATCTTTTCTTTGAGGATGGACTTCACTTGAACCGGAAGGGATATGATATATGGAAGGAGGTTGTAGGTGAATTTCTCAATATCGACCTCTCAGGGCAGCCCGTGGTCTTTGGGGTCTGCACCTCCATGGCCAATGCGGGCAGGCTCAAGGATAGCGGATTTGGATATGTGGAGGGGAGCGTGGGGCGCGATCTGATGCCCGGCAGGCCGGACGAGGAATTTGCCAAAAAGCTGGCGGAATTTGATACCTGCCTTCTTCCGGTGATCGCCTGTAACGGCTTCCTGCCGGGAACCCTGAAAGTAACCGGTCCGGATGCCCGTCCTGATACGGTTCTGCGCTATGCTGAAGTTGCCTTCCGGCGCGCGGCTTCCGTGGGAATCCGAACGATCGTTTTCGGCAGCAGCGGGGCCCGTTCAATTCCCGAAGGATTCGACCGGCAGCAGGCACGGGAGCAGTTCATCAGCTTGTTGAAGGAGATGGGACCGATCGCCAGGAAATACGGGGTAACGGTGGCCATCGAGAACCTCCAGAAATCGGAAACCAATTTCATCAATACCGTCGGGGAAGCCCTATCCATCGCCCGCGAGGTAAACGACCCGAATATCCGGGTGTTGGCCGATATTTTCCATATGATGCGGGAGAAAGAGGGACCGGAAGCGCTGCTTGAAGCAGGGGACTACCTGGTGCACTGTCATATCGCAGAAATCCGGGACCGCACAGCTCCCGGTATGGCAGGGGATGATTTTCGCCCCTATTTCGCTGCACTGAAGAAGATCGGGTATCGGGGCGGAATTTCGATTGAGGGATCCTGGAAAAGCGAAAACCTTCCCAAAGCATTTCAGGTACTCAAAGACCAATGGGAAACAAACCAGTAAATAAAACTTTATATCATGACCGAACGAAGAGATTTTATTAAGCAGGGGTTGGTCGGATCTGCCGGTATTGCCATTGGCGGCCTCGGCTTTACCGCAAAATCCTATGCCTCGATCATCGGGGCCAACGAGCGAATTAACCTTTGTGTCATCGGGATACACGGACAAGGGGAAACCCATATCCGCAAATGGGCAAGTCTGAAGGATAACCGGAATATCAGGTTGAAAACCCTCTGCGATGTTGACGAGCAGTTCTTTCCCGACCGGTTAAAGCTGGCCGAGGAACTCACCGGTTTCCGGCCCGGCACCGAATGGGATATGCGGCGCGTGTTCGACGACAAGGAGATCCACGCAGTATCCTTTGCGGTTCCGAACCACTGGCACGCACTGGGCACCATCCGGGCCTGCCAGGCCGGAAAGAACGTGTTCGTTGAAAAGCCTGCCTGCTTCAATGTTTTCGAGGGCCGCAAGATGGTGGAGGCTGCCCGGAAGTATAACGTCAGGGTGCAGGTCGGCTGCCAGAACCGCTCGATTCCCAACGTTATTGAAGCCATAAAACTGCTTCATGAGGGGGGCATCGGCGAGGTATACATGGCCCGCGGTCTATGCCTCAAGCCCCGTGATTCCTTTGGCATCGCGCCCGACGGCACTCCACCGGCATCTTTGCATTATGATACCTGGCTCGGACCGGCCCCCTGGCGGCCCTACAATGAGAAGCGTGTGCACTACAACTGGCACTGGCACTGGGATACCGGCAACGGTGATACCGGAAACCAGGGACCGCACCAGTTCGATATTGCCCGCTGGGGACTGAACAAGAACGAACACCCGGTAACGGTCTATTCCAGTGGCGGCATTTACGGGATCAGTCCGAAAGAGTGCTCGCAGGAAACGCCCAATACCCAAACATCGGTATTCAAATATGAGGACGGGAAGATGCTGGAGTTTGAGACCCGCGGACGCTATACCAACGACGAATCCAAATTAGGCATCATGATCGGGAATATTTTTTACGGAACAGATGGTTATCTTGAGCTGAACGGCAGCACCTGGAAAGCGTACAAACAGCGTGAGAAGGAGCCGTTTGCCGGTTCACCGCCCGAAAACTCAGTCGCGCCCACCGATCCCGCCTTCCGCGCAGCTCCCGGCGGATCGGAGCACTTTGCCAACTTTATCGATGCGATCCGCTCGGGCAAGGATTCCGACCTGAACTGCGATATCCCGGAGGGCCATCTTTCGGCTGCATTGCCACACCTGGCTAACATATCCTACCGTCTTGGACGCGAACTTCACTTCATGGGCAGTTACGAGAGATTCGCCAATGACCCGGAAGCCGATCTTATGCTTACCCGCAATTACCGCAAACCTTATGTTGTACCCGAAGAGGTGTAATACAAAACCCCGAATTAATACATGCCATGAATAACTGGGAAAACAAGATCAGTCATCCGCTGCAGATCGGCGGAATCGAAACGTCGGTTTTGGATAACGGAGCCGGACGCGGTGTACGCATAGCCTGGATCAATACCGGGTCGGGATTGAGATATAAGGTGGTCATCGATAGGGCAATGGACATTGCCGAAGCCTTTTATAACCAGCACGGGCTGGCCTGGATCAGCCGAGCAGGTATCCGGCCGCCGGAACACGCTGCCATGGTGGGACTGGAATGGCTCCGCAATTTTGGCGGTGGCCTGGTAACCACCTGCGGCATCAGTAACATGGGCAGTCCGGACTCAGATGAATCCGGCGAACGCGGTCTCCATGGCCGGATCAGCAATATCCCGGCTGAAATCATTTCCATTAAACAACCGGACCCTCATACCGGCCAGCTGGATTTCAGTCTCTCCGGTATAGTTCGCGAATCAAGGGTTTTCGGGCCCCATCTCGAATTGGAACGTACCATTTCCGGAACACTCGGGGTGCCGGAGATTCATTTAAATGACCGGGTAATCAATCGGGGCAACAGTCCGGCTCCGCACATGCTCCTGTATCACTGCAATATGGGCTGGCCATTGATCGATGCAGGAACTAAGCTCAACTGTAATGGTAATTGGAAATCCCGCGGCAATAAACTGGATGATGAAATTTTTCATGAAGGCGGAAACTTCCGCGAATGCCCTGAACCGATGGATTCCCATCAGGATGGCGGTGAAGCCTGTGCCTTTATCGATGCCGAACCGGACGAATCCGGATTCTGCCATTGCAGTGCCTATAATCCGGCTCTAAGCATAGGCCTTGAAATCAGCTTCCGGAAAGATCAGTTGCCATGGCTCATCAACTGGCAGCATTGGGGAAAAGGTGAGTACGTAACGGCACTCGAACCGGGCACTAATCTGACTGAGGGCCAAAGTTATGCGAGAAAGGAAGGAACACTGATCATCCTGGCACCCGGAGAAAGCCGGGAATATGAGCTGATATTGAGGATGTGCTGATTGATTGATGTGCTGATGTGCTGATGAGAAGATATGCTGATTGATTGATGTGCTGATGTGCTGATGTGCTGATGTGCTGATTAAAGAGGTACCAGATAATAATATATATTTATTCAAGAATTGTTAGTGAATAAACAGAAAGCCTGGTGATTAGATATGGTTCTTATAATCAGCACATCAACACATCAGCACATCAACACATCAACACATCAACTCATGAAAAAAAGTACCATTCTTCTCCTGACGTTCCTGGCCATTGCCTTGGTCGGGCTTGCTGCCCCGGATACCAGTTCACGTGACTGGATCCTGAAAAACTTCTCCAAGAACCAGATTCCTCCATTCTCATTTACTTATGGCGGTAAAGATTCCCGGACCTTTATCAAATCATGGGAATATCGCATGGAGCCTATAAAATCCAGCGATCCGGCCATCGGGAAATTTCTTTTTTCCTGGCGCGATCCGAAAACAGGTTTGCTCGTTAAATGCACTGTAACAGGGTATTCCGATTTCCCGGCGGTTGAGTGGACCATCGAATTCAGAAATACTTCAAAAAGGAATACTCCACTAATTGAAAATGCCCGGGCGATTGATCACTCGTTCCGGTACGAAAAGGGAGGCCCCGTCACCTTGCACCACTCAAGGGGCAGTAGCGGCGAACGATCAGATTTCGAGGGATATGCAGATGTCTTAAGCACTGGAAAAAATATATATATGACCCCGGTTGGCGGTCGATCCTCGGATAACACGGCCTTTCCCTTTTTCAATGTGGAAATGCCCGGCAATCAGGGTGTTCTAACAGCAATCGGATGGACGGGCAAATGGTACGCCGATGTGAAACAGTCCGATCTCAAAAGCTGGTCACTCAATGCTGGAATGGAACGGATGAAGCTTGTGCTGTATCCGGAAGAAGAGATCCGGACGCCCGAAATTTGTCTGCTGTTCTGGAAAGGGGCCGACCGGATGATAGGACATAACCTGTTCCGGCAGTTTATTTTGAAGCATCATAGCCGTCAGATCAACGGCCAACTCGCAGAACTGCCACTGGCAGGTACTCTGGGTGGCAGCGGTGCTCAGCCCTGCAATGAATTCAGCTGTGCGACTGAAAGTTACTGCGTTGCCATGACTCAACGCTACCAGCAATTCAAGATTGTTCCGGAAGTGCTCTGGATTGATGCCGGATGGTATACCGGTTGCGGATCGTGGTGGCTCAATGTGGGTAACTGGACGGTCAATACGCTCAATTTTCCCAATGGATTGAAGCCGGTTTCGGATGCAATCCATAAGGTCGGCGCAAAATTCATCCTTTGGTTCGAGCCCGAGCGTATTGTGGCCGGAACCCAGTTCGACAAGCTGAACCCTGAATTTATGATCAGGATACCGGATACGGTCAAGAACCCGGAAATCGGACGATTCTTTAGCAATATGTCGCTCTTCAATTTAGGAAATCCGGAAGCCCGCGTCTGGCTTACCAATTACATATCTGATCTGATCCGGGCCAACGGGGTGGATTACTACCGGCAGGATTTCAATTTCGATCCTTATCCTTATTGGAAATACAACGATAAGCCCAACCGGATCGGGATTTCTGAGATCCGGCACATCGAGGGACTGTATGCTTACTGGGATAGTCTGCTCAGGAATTTCCCCAACCTGATCATCGATAACTGTGCCAGCGGCGGCCGCCGGCTTGACCTGGAAACGGTTTCACGCAGTTCGCCGCTATGGCGTACCGACTATAATTACGGTGAGCCAAATGGTTATCAATGTCATACATATGGATTGAATTTTTATCTTCCCTTGCATGGAACAGGTAATACCACCCCTACAAAGTATGCGTTCCGGTCGAGCATGAGCAGTGCTATGGTGACTATCTGGGATCTGAATAATCCCGCGTACTCGCAATCGGATATGCAGTTAATTATGCAGGATTTTAAACGGTTACGGCCTTTTTATTATGGTGATTATTACCCACTGACCCCTAACATCAATATTACGACCGACACCATCTGGTTAGCCTATCAGCAGAATCGCCCCGATCATGGCGATGGCATAATTCTGGCCTTTCGTCGGCCGGATTGCCCGACCAAGAGAATTTCCGTCAAACTCCGGGGTATTGATCCTGAAGGCACTTACAATCTGCTATTCGAGGATACCGGCGAAAAGGTTACCAAAACCGGAGCCGAATTGATGAAAGGACTGTTGCTGGAGAACAAGGAGAAGCCGGGGTCGTTGCTCATCAGCTATATGAAGAAATAATTTACCGATATAACCGAAGCTAAATTGTCCAGCTTTTTAACATCCAAAAGCATTCAGCAAGTAGGAGTAGAAAATTCTTTGTAACTCAATAATTCCAAGAGTCCTGACAGAACCATGTGCCGGATTTAAGGAGTATTTAAAAAGATAAATCATTCAGAGAAAATAAACTTAAATTTGACAAGCAGTAATTTAAAAATGGGAAGTAGTTTAAGTCATGACAAAATTAGACATGGGAAAAAGCTGCATCAGATTTAAAATAAATAAATAATGAAAACACAATTAAAAAAAGACGAGAAAGTAATTCTTGTAACGAAACCGCATTGGCTTACTTTGGCTGTGCCATTTCTTATTACCCTGGCAGGTTCAATAATAGGGATTATAATTGGAAACTATAGTTCCAGGTCAATAATAGTATTAATAGTATTTTTAGTTGTATTCAGCTACTTTATTTACAAAATTATCGAAAGAAATAATAATATCTGGGCTGTTACAAACTTAAGAGTTATCGACGAATATGGAGTGTTTTCCAATAACTCAAAAGAAAGTCCGCTCGACAAAATAAATAACGTTTCATACCAACAATCATTTTGGGGTAAGATTTTTGGCTTTGGAAATGTTCAAATTCAAACGGCGGCTGAAATTGGTTCTACCACTTATTCCACAGTTCAAAATCCCAAGAAACTTAAAGACTCCATTACTCATATGCAGGAAGAATATAAGGGATATCAAATAAGAAAACAAGCCGCCGAATTAGCAAGTGCAATAGTCGCCGAACAGCAAAATAACAAAATGGATGTGCCTACCGAACTGGAGAGATTATACGATTTGAAACAACGGGGAATTATTACCGAAGAAGAATTTAATACCAGAAAAACAAAAATTCTTAATACCTGACCCCGCCAAAGCACTTGTCATCCCCGCGAAGGCCGGGACTTCTTGACGCTACACGAAGTCTTCCTGATAACCTCTAACCATTCTTCAGTACATGGCGTTCCGCTTCTCCCTCAGCTTTTCATCGAGGATATAGTCATCATAGTCCATCTGCCGGTCAATTATTCCTTTGGGAGTGAGTTCGATGATCCGGTTGCAAATGGTTTGAATGAATTCATGGTCATGCGATGACATCAGGATGTTCCCTTTAAACTTTATCAGGGTATTATTAAATGCCTGAATAGATTCGAGATCAAGGTGGTTGGTGGGGGTATCGAGGATCATCACGTTCGCATTCCTGATCATCATACGGGCAATCATGCAACGGACCTTTTCACCTCCCGACAGAATTTTGGCTTTTTTGTAAATTTCCTCGCCTGAGAAAAGCATCTTGCCCAGAAATCCTCTGAGATAATTCTCGCTGGTATCTTCGGAAAACTCACCCAGCCATTCAATCAGCGTCTGATCCTTCTCGAAGAATTTCTCGTTCTCTAATGGCAGATAGACCTTTACAATTGTTTGACCCCAAACAAATGAACCGCTGTCGGGCTGCAAATGACCTTTGATAATCTCAAAAAAGGCTGTCATGGCGCGGGTATCCCTGGAGAGAAACACAATCTTGTCATCTTTATTGATTACAAAACTGACATCCTTAAACAGTACCTTGCCTTCAACGGTTTTACTGAGACCGGTCACTTCCAGAATGTTATTTCCCGGTTCGCGGCCCGGGGTAAAGATGATCCCCGGATATTTACGGGTGGAGGGTTTGATCTCCTCGATATTCAGCTTGTCGATCATTTTTTTGCGGCTGGTCGTCTGTTTCGACTTCGCCACGTTGGCACTGAAGCGGGCTATAAATTCGAGTAATTCCTTTTTCTTCTCTTCGGCTTTTTTGTTTTGATTAAGTTGTTGTCTTAAAGCCAATTGACTCGATTCATACCAGTAGCTGTAGTTTCCGGCAAAGAGCTGGACCCGGCTAAAATCGATGTCGACAATGTGCGTGCAGATCGAATCCAAAAAGTGCCTGTCGTGGGAGACAACCAATACCGTATTCTCAAAGTTGGACAGATAATACTCCAGCCATTCAACGGTATCCAGATCGAGGTCGTTGGTGGGCTCATCCAGCAGAAGATTATCGGGTTTGCCAAACAGGGCGCGGGCCAGCAGAACTTTTACCTTATCCTTGCCGGTAAGTTCACGCATATACTTTTTATGATGCTCTTCCTTAACCCCCAATCCGCTCAGCAAACTGGCAGCGTTGCTCTCCGCGTTCCAGCCATCCAGTTCATTAAACTTCTCCTCCAGTTCCGATGCATGTAATCCGTCTTTTTCAGTAAAATCAGGTTTAGCATAGAGAATTTCCTTCTCATGCATGATATCCCAGAGCAGTTCATGTCCCATCAGAATCGTATCCAAAACCACACAATCTTCGAATTCATAGTGATTCTGCTTCAAAACCGATAACCGTTCACCTGCTCTGAATGATACAGATCCTTTTGTATTTTCCACTTCTCCAAACAACAGTTTCAGAAAGGTTGATTTTCCTGCACCATTGGCCCCGATAATCCCATAGCAATTGCCAGGGGTAAACTTCATATTGACATCCTGGAACAATATCCGCTTACCGAATTGGACGCCGAGGTTTGAAACTGTAATCATTTAATATTTCGTTAAAAAAGCCCGCAAAGGTGGTGGAAAAATTTGGACTTTTTGTGGTTTAAGAATCTCTTTCAAGTTCTCAGATACAATTGATATCTTAGCTGAATATTATTTTTGGTTATGACGTCAATTGAAAATTCAGAGATTCTTTTCATTATTAACCCGAACTCCGGTAGTAAGAGATACCGTCATCTGGTTAAGAAAATTAAAAAAGTAGATCAGGAATTGACGTATATAGTTACCAAACACAACGAAACAGTAAAGCGGGTTTTTGAGAAAAATTTGGAAAAATATAAAGTTTTTATTGTCATTGGTGGAGATGGGACTGTGCATGAGGCAGCCCGGTATTTGTATAACCGGGAGGACAAAATCCTGGGCGTTGTTCCGAATGGCTCGGGGAATGGTTTTGCCTTTGAACTGGGATTTAAAAAAAGCATTAAATCTCTTATCCGGGATATTCATGCAGGAGAAACGATAAATCTGGATGTTTTGAAAATAAATAATATCGAATGTATTAACATTGCCGGACTGGGTTTCGACAGCTATGTTGCACACCGGTTTAACAAAAGTAATATAAGGGGATTTATCAGTTATTTCTTTTTAACAATTAAATCATTATTTGAATTTAAACCTTTTAATGCATCAATTTTAATTGAGAAAAATGAAATTGTTGGCCGTTTTCAGATGATTTGTTTTGCAAATAATAAACAATTTGGTAATAATGCATTCATTGCTCCTTTTGCCAAACCAAATGATCGTGTATTTGATGTTGTACTGGTTAAGCCTTTCCCATTTTATTTTTATCCTTTATTTACGCTAAGGATGTTTCTTGGCAGCCTGAAAGAATCCAAATACGTTAAATATATTAAAACATCGGAGGAGATAACCGTAAAAGCTGATTCCAATGAATTTCAAATCGATGGGGAACCCGTTCTGTTTGATGGCCCGATCAATGTCAGGCTCGGGAGTAATTATTTGAAAGTAATTAGAACAAAACATAATAAGCTGTAAACGTTATAGTTGGCTGAATTCAAATCACGTTTAATTGTATTGTAGTCATGATATTAATACGTTCTTTCGTCACCTGTGCAGCAATATTTCTGGCTTTCACAGGAAGCTCGAATCTGGCTGCACAAACCATTCAATTCACAAATTCTAAAAGGAATCTGGCCAATGTCGCCACCGCTTCGACTTCCTCGCACTTTGGCCCGACTATGGCTGTCATGAACGATGGCTTAACGCCGACGGATACCTTACCCTGGCGTCCGAGATCCAACCGGGGCAGGCAACGTCCGGCAACGGCTCAATGGGTTCAGTACGAATGGATCCAGCCGGTTGGTACCCGGGAGATTGCAGTCTTTTTTTGGAATTATCAAAATGGGATTCCTTTGCCAAAGACCTACCGGGTGCAATACTGGGATGGATCGGGCTTTGTTCCGGTGAAAAATGCCAAAGGTCTCGGACTGGTCAATAAGCAATTCAATACCACCACTTTTGATGAGGTTCAGACCACCAAACTGAAGATAGAAGTGGATTCAGCCACGATGTTTCCGAACAATGTCCAGGAATGGATCGTGTATCAATCGTCGGGTTCGCCGGATATCCCGCCGATTGTTACCGCAGGTGCCGACCGTGATGTAATGGCGGGCGGGAAAACATATCTGTCGGGCAGCCTGAAGTCGGTTACACCGGTGCAAAAAACGGTTTGGACCCAAAAATCCGGACCGGGGAAAGTGGAATTTAAAAATCCGGAATCCATCAGCACCACAGCACTTTTATCCAAACCAGGTGATTATATCCTGACTTTAAAAGCCACAGAAGGCAAGCTGAGCTCCTCATCGGATCTGAAAGTCAAGGTGCATTTGCCACCGCAGGCCCAGCGGCTGGATGTGGTTTACACCAAGCGCTATACAATCGACAGCCCGCTTTGGAATGCCAGGGCTAAAGCCATAATCGTAAACTGGATCCCCTGGTGCGTGGATCAGATCAACCGCACCGATCTCACTACCGGTCAGGGTGGTATGGATAATTTCATCCAGGCAGCCAAAGCCTTGCGTGGTGAAAAGCACGCTGCACACAAGGGATATGTGTTTTCAAACGCATGGGTTCATCAAACCATCGAGGCTATGAGTATCGCTTTAATGGTTGATCCGCAGGGCGATAATGAGATTATTGCCGCTCAGGAGAAGATGAAGAAGACCATTGAAGATTGGATTCCGAAGATCCTTGCTGCCCAGGAGCCTGACGGTTACCTGCAGACTGCCTATACCCTGCGCGACACCGCCCGTTGGCACGACAGATGGTCGCCCGAAACCCGGGGAAACCATGAGGGATATGTGGCCGGATACTTCATCGAATCGGCGATTAATCACTATACCCTGACAGAAGGGAAAGACAAGCGGTTATATGATGCAGCGAAGAAACTGGCCGACTGCTGGGTGGCTAACCTCGGACCGGGTAAAAAGCCATGGTTCGATGGTCACCAGGAGATGGAACAGGCACTGGTTCGCTTTGGCCGGTTTGTAAACGATATGGAAGGTAACGGACGGGGCGACAGCTACATCAAGCTGGCAAAATTCCTGCTCGATAACCGGGGCGACGGAGAAGAGTATGATCAGAGCCATGTTCCGGTGCAGCAGCAGTATGAAGCTGTGGGACATGCCGTGCGCGCAGTTTACAGCTATTCGGGCATGGCCGACATTGCTGCCGAAACCGGCGATGTGGATTATCAGAGCGCGGTGATGTCGCTCTGGAACAATATCATCAACAAAAAGTATTACGTAACCGGCGGCATTGGCAGCGGTGAAACCAGCGAAGGTTTTGGAGGTAACTATTCCCTGGGAAACAATGCTTACTGTGAAGCCTGCTCAAGCTGCGGCCTGATCTTTTTCGATTATAAGATGAACCTCGCCTACCACGATGCGAAATATGCCGATCTGTATGAGGAGACCTTTTACAATGCCTTGCTGGGCGCACTCGATCTCGATGCTAAGAATTTCTATTACGATAATCCGCTCACCGGAAGCCAGCCGCGGGGTTCGTGGCATGTTTGTCCGTGCTGCGTGGGAAATATCCCCCGCACCCTGCTTATGATACCCACCTGGACATACGTCAAAAGTAATGATGGCATTTACGTCAACCTGTATATTGGGAGCACCATCAAGGTTGAAAAAGTGGCCGGAACGGATGTCGGGATGGTTCAGAAAACGGATTATCCCTGGAGCGGCAACGTATCCATCACGGTAAACCCGAAACAGCCGAAGGAATTCACCCTGTTTGTGCGGGTGCCGAATCGTTCTACCAGCGAATTGTATACATGCCTGCCGCAGGTCAGCGGACTCCAGTCGCTATCGGTCAATGGTAAATCCATCACAACCAAAGCGGTGAATGGGTATGTCGCCATAAAACGCACCTGGAAAGCAGGTGATAAAGTTGATATTCAGATACCTATGCAGGTTCAAACCATCAAAGCCGACAATAATATTGTGGCCGACAGGGGTAAGGTTGCCTTGCGATATGGCCCGTTGATTTATAATGTGGAAGAGGCCGATCATCAGGATATTACAAAAGCGATAGGACCTGGACCACTGGCAACCGAATGGCGGAGTGATCTGCTGAGTGGAATCATTACCATCAAGGGCAAATGGGCCGACGGAACCCTGTTACTGGCGATTCCCAATTATGCCCGCAACAACCGCAAAGCCACGCCCGATGCCAAGGATACGGGCGGGTCGACTGTGTGGATTAAAAAAGAATAGGTTAAGTACCCACCCCAACCCCTCCCTGAAACAGGGAGGGGTTGGGGTGGGTACTTACCAGAGTAGGGTTGGGGTGGGTACTTAAAGTCCTCCGTGGTTAGTAATTACAAAATGGCTAACTTGGTATAAAAATTCATCACGATGAAGGATGCTATCAAAATGCGGATCCCCGGTTGGTTCACGCTGGCTTTTGCATTGGTGTTCCTGGTCCAGGGCACAACAGCAGTTGCCCAAACCCGGCGTTCCATGAAATACTCGAGCCGATCGGCCAAAAAGGCTGAGATCTGGCAACAGGAAGTCCGTACCAAACTGAGCGGTCTGCTGAATATCGATGATCTTCTGGCAACCGGGAAGAGTATCCCCCTGAATCCGAATGAGTTCCGTTCGGAAAATAAAGGCGATTACCTGCTGAAAGAGATCGAGATCAATTCCACTCCTAACCGCCGGATCCGGGTTATCGTTACCTTTCCACTCCTGACCAACGGACCCTGGCCGGCGGTTGTCTGTATTCACGGACATGGAGGTAAGCCCTATAGTGTTTACGATAAGGAGTCGCCGTATAAAGCTTTTGCAGCCGAGCTGGCCGCCCGGAATTATGTGACCATTGCCCCGGTGGTGAGTCAGCATGAGGTATATGAAGAAGACCGCACCCTGATGGGAGAGCGGCTCTGGGACCTGATGCGGTGCATTGACTATCTGGAATCGCTCATCTCAGTTGATGCAACGAGAATTGGTTGCGGCGGATTATCGCTGGGCGGCGAAATGGCCATGTGGCTGGGTGCAATGGACCAGCGCATCAAAGCCACCGTGAGTGCCGGTTTTCTTACCCGGATGGATCAGATGGAGCAAGGACACTGCATGTGCTGGAAATTTCCGGGATTGAGGGAATTGGTTGATTATGCGGATATATACTCACTGATTGCCCCCCGGCCGCTGCTGTGCCAGAACGGACTGAAAGAACCCCCGACGGATTTTACCGTTGAACTCGCACGAGCGGCTTTAAAAGAGATTCAGGTGATCTATACCAACTATAGCAAGCCTGAAAACGTTACCCTGGTTGCCCATCCGGAAGGCCACGTGGTGGATGTTCAGAGCTTGCTGTCTTTTTTCAAAAAGCAATTTAACCCGATAAAAAATTCTTATGATGAAGAATAACCGCAGGAATTTTTTAAAATGGACCGGTCTGGCCGGACTGGGCCTGGCTGGCACCTCTTTCATGGGTGGATTTGCCTCCGCACCGGATTATCAGAAATCACACAAACAGCGGTTTAATATGTCGGGTTATGCCGCGCCGAAAATTGAGAAGGTCCGGATCGGGATTATCGGTTTGGGTAACCGGGGCCCGGCCCATCTGGAAACCATGCGATATATCGAAGGCGTTGAGATCAGGGCCCTTTGCGACCTGTTGCCTGAACGGACGGCTGCGGCCAAAAAAAGGCTTGATGGCACCATCCATAATCCAACCCTGTACTCGGGCAACAAAGAGGAGTGGATGAAACTGTGTGAGCAGGAAGATATTGATTTGGTGATGATTACAACGCCTTATTATATGCATGCCAACATGGCCGTTTATGCCATGGAGCATGGAAAACATGTGGCCTCCGAGGTTCCGGCAGCAGCTACCATTGAGGAGTGCTGGAAACTGGTGGAAACCGCCGAACGCACCCGCAAACACTGCATGATGCTGGAAAACTATGCATACGGGTTTTTCCAGGTGCTCACGCTCAACATGGCCCGGAAGGGTTTTTTCGGAGAGATCGTTCACGGCGAGTGTGCCTATAACACCAGTAAGATGGGTAACAACTTTTCCAAAACCATGTATTGGGATATGTGGTGGCTTAGGTTGTATGCATCGAAAAAAGGCAATATTTACCCAACGCATGGTTTGGGGTCGGTGTGCCAGATCATGAACATCAACCGGGGCGACCGGTTTGATTACCTGGTTTCGATGGAGAGCAACGACTTCATGATGGGTGCCAAAGCAAAAGAACTGGCGACCAAAGATGATTTCTTTAAGCCATTTGCAGATAAGAATTATCGCGGCAACATCAATACCAGCATCATCCGTACCGTTAAGGGCCGCACCATCATGGTTCAGCATGATGCCACCTCCCCCCGCGGACCGCATACCGTGATCCACGGAATCACCGGAACCAAAGGGATGGCACTTGAATATCCGCTGCCACCGCGGATCTCCAAAGATCTCAGCGGATGGGTCCCGCAGGATGAATATGATGCACTGGCTAAGGAATATACTCCGACCATCATCACCCGGATGAGCGAACTGACCAAGCAGGTGGGCAGCAGTCACGGCGGAGGCGACCTGCTCGAGGACTGGCGGCTCATAGACTGCCTGCACAACGGTCTGCCGCTCGATCAGGATGTGTATGATGCTTCAGCCTGGAGCTCCATAGGGCCTTTGAGTGAGTGGTCGGTGCTGAACCGTTCCAATTCCATCGATATTCCCGATTTCACCGCGGGTGCCTGGGAAAAGAACCTGCCGAACATGGATATTAACCTGACTCAGGGCGGAACCACTAAAGTGCTGGTATAGTTAATGATGGCCGATTATTACAAAAATCCATTTATCCGGTCACACCTGCTTCCGGTGGATGTGGTATTTCATCCCTCCTGGTGGCACAAGCACGCGGGAATTGTATTCGATGAGGATTTTTTCTACCACCCCCTGAAACGGGTGGAGGCTGAAAAGCAAATGGAAAACAAGCTGTATGAGCGGTTTGGACAATTCGGGTTAGGGGAGTATCGGAACAAAGATTTGCCGGTAATCGGCGCCGTTCATAATGCTGCTGGATATATCATTCAGGAAATGCTCGGATGCCGGGTGGTTTACCGGGAAGATTCACCTCCTCAGGTGATACCCGCCGGGATGGAGAAGCTGGATATTGATCCCGTAAAGGCTTTTAATTCTGATGTTTTTAAAAAGCTGCTCAACCTTCAGGAGCAGCTTAAATCTAAATATGGCTATCTCACCGGTGACATCAATTGGGGAGGTGTGTTAAATGTCGCATTGGATCTGATTGGGGAAAAGGTATTTACCGATTTTTATCTCCAGCCTGATGAAACCAAAAAGCAGTTCCAGCTGATATCCAATGTTATCGAGCGATTTGTATCGGGCATTGCCAGCCTCACAGGCACCACCTCAATCTCGGTGAACCGGAATGTCCGGCACATCGAGAAGCCTGTTTTCCTCCATTCCGAATGCACGCATACCATGATCTCCACGGAACAGTATGAAGAATTCCTGATGCCCATCGATATCGCCTGGAGCCTGAAATATCGCCCTTTTGGAATCCATTATTGCGGTAAGGATCCACATCGGTATGCTGCATCATTCAGCAAGATAAAGAATCTCGATTTTCTCGATGTGGGTTGGGGCGGTGATGTAAAGGAGCTGCGTAAGTTTTTGCCGCATACCTTTTTAAACATCCGGCTCGATCCGGTCACCATTAACAGTTACACCGATGAGGAACTCGAAAAAACCATAACCGGTCTGGTAACCGATTCCGCTAATCCTTATCTGACGGGGGTATGCTGCATTAACATGGATGACAAGGTGGAGGACCGGAAGGTGGCTGCGATATTCAGGGTTGTCGAGGAGCTTCGGAAGGTTTTGTAGGGACGCATATTTGCGTCCATGATCGTGACGCATATTTGCGTCCAGAATCGTGAAGCGTGATGCGTGACGCGGAAAATCCGTCGAGCCTGATGTTTGGGGACAAAAACCTGGACACACTCTTCATAACCTCAGCCTGCGAAGGAGGAGCTGATATCCAAAAAGGACTGGATGAAGAAGGTGCTTTTCTGGGAGGACATGTTTATAAAACTAAACTAAACGCTAAAGGCAGGCCGGAATGGTTGGCTGACATATAAAGCTGTTATGAAAATAAAGATCATATCAATACGCGAATTGCAGAAATTTAAATTGAAAAAATTTACACAGATGAAAATCAAGGAATCAATTAACCGTTTCTCTTCATTGGTGGCAACAGCGCTGCTCTTCATCGTGACTATGGCGGATAGCTACGGCAAAGGGCCTGATACGAACGACAATGTCGTGAAGGTCTCGAAAGAGCCGATACACTCCGGGCGCATCAGCCCTATGATCTATGGCGGGTTCATCGAACTGCTCGACGATCTCGTCCCGGGAATGCGGGCAGAGATGCTTAACGACCGGAACTTCGAGGGCGTAGAGAAAGCCAGTTGGTGGTCTTATTATACCGGAGAGCCGAACTTCTGCGATCAGGAGTGGAACAAGTCGGCAACATGGAGCTGCGACACGCTTGAGCCATTCAATGGCGCTCAATCGGCCAAATTGACCGCCCGAAATAGGGAGGACGCTGTTCTCACTCAATCTCTCCTGGCAGTTAAAAAGGGAATTAAGTACCACTTCGAAGGCTATTTTAAAGCCGATGCCCGCAACCTGCATCCAAAGGTACTGCTCGAAGTTTTGAACCCTGATGGAACCTGGATGGTACTGGGATCGGCCAAGCTGTCCAGCCCTACAACCCGGTGGGCCAAACAAAAGTGTGAGATCATCTCCACAGGAACAACCAGCAAAGCTGTGTTCAAGCTGAAGGTCACCGGTTCGGGCAGTATTTGGGTTGATAAGATTTCTCTCATGCCCGGGAACAACCTGAAGGGCTGGAGAGCGGATATCACGCAGGCTGTGAAAGATGCCCGCCCGTCGCTTATCCGTTGGGGAGGATCGGCCATCGATCCCGGTGGCTACAAATGGAAAAATGGCATCGGAAACCGCGACTTACGCGTGCCGTTCAAAAACTCGCCCTGGGGCAGAATCGACCCGAACGATGTAGGGCTCGATGAATTCCTTCAATTCTGCAAGCTTGTCGATGCAGAGCCGCTGATCTGCGTTAGTTTCATGGATGGCCCGGAGAGCGCAAAAGACCTGGTCAACTATTGCAATGGCGGTCCCGGCAACGAGTGGGGACAGAAGCGGGCGGTAAACGGGCATCCGGAGCCCTATGGCGTAAAGTTCTGGCAGCTCGGTAACGAACTCGGTGATAAAGAATACATTAAAGGCTGCACTGCCATCTGCCGGGCGGTCAAAGAAACAGATCCGAATGCGATTGTCCTGTCGTCCTACCCATCTCCTGAGCTGCTGGCGGAGTCCGGCAAGTATCTCGACTATGTATGTCCGCATCACTATACCCCGGAACTGGAAGAACATGAAGCCGATTTCAATAAGATTGTCAAAGAGCTCAAGGATGCATCGCTTGACCATGAGGTAAAGATCGGCGTCACGGAATGGAACATTACAGGCGGATGGTGGGGGTACGGAAGAGGCAAACTGCTGACACTAAATACGGCGCTTTACACGGGTAGGTACCTGAACCTGATGCAGAGGTATTCCGATGTTGTCGGCCTGGCCTGCAGATCGAATATGACCAATAGTTGCGGCAGCGGGATGATCCAGACGAATCCTGAGGGATTTTACCTTTCACCCAGCTACTATGTGATGAAGCTCTACGCGGAACACTCAAAACCGGTACCAGTCAAGCTCGAAGGAGCGCCGGAGGGAGTGGACATTTCAGCTTGCTCTTCGGATGACAAGACTTCGGTCTGCATCTTCGCGGTAAACACGGCCGATAAGCCTGTTCATATTCGGCTCGACCTGAGCGATTACAGCCCGGGCTTCCGGCCGGTCGGCGGCGAGGTGGTCGGTGATACACAAGACAGGAGACAGCCTGATCTGATGAACCACATCA